>DASZYU010000209.1:0-11576 GCA_035545215.1 Puia sp. | reverse complement strand
TGGGACGGTCGGGCGGCGGGGCGATCGGGAAATTGTAGGGCGATGGTGAAATACCTTAGGCAAAAAAAAAGAGGCTTGGATAGACATCCGGCCTCGTTTTTTTATAATCCAATATCCTATGAAAAACCTGATTCAAAGGTAAGCCGCCGCCCGGGAGGAGCGGGTGATGAGGAACAGTGCCGGGTATGATTGTGATCATCTCAGCAAACGCTTAGCCGGATGCCGTGGCGGCCGGTTACAGTTTGAACGCCCAGCCCAGATGGACAGCCCAGACGGAGTTGTGCGTGGGAAGCCGCGGCTGCACGCCCTGTTCGCTCACATCGGGCACTATCCTGGAGAATCCGTGTTGGTAATCGATGCCGAAAAGGAAGCCCGGTTTGGTGATCAGCCCTAAAGTGAAGGTGTAGCCGAAGTCCAGTCGCTGGAAATCGTCATTGGATTTGTCGCCGATGAGGACGGGTCGCGAAGGGCTGCCCTGGCTCTTGATCGTGCCGCTGACGAGGACGCCGGAATAGAATCCCGCGCCTACGACGGGCCTGCCCCAGTCAAACCGCGGGCTATAGACGAATTCGACCGGGACTTCGATGTACTGAAGGGCATATTTTGTACTGGGATGGAATCCGTTGCTATTGTAATAGACGGGCGTGGGGTTCATGCTGCCTCCCGCGCCGATATACCCGACCGCGGGGCGAATATAGAATGGCCTGCCGCTGTCCAACGATATATCCGCGAAGACGCTGCCATAGAACTGGGTTAGCGTGCCGCTGCTCAATTGCGAGATGCTGCCGCCGCCGTTGTCCCCCTGTACGGCGTTGTTCAAGCGGGCAAAATCGGGGCCGCCTTTGATACCGATGGTGATCTGGGCACGGGTCGAAAACGAAATCAGGATCAAAAAGCACAAGAAAATACTGCCGGGGATACGCATAAGAGCCGTTTTGAGCGCGGAAATTAGAACACAGGCAGGAAAGCGACCGTTTTGGACCGAATTTTAATGTGTTATTAATGAGCCGCGGCGGCGGTGGTGGATGGACGGCAGCCGGTGGCCGCGATGGGCGGGTTTTGGATGGAACAAAGCGGGGGTGAATGGCGGGCGGAGGCGGTGAGGCAGGCAGATTTTGGGTTCCGGCTGTTTTAAGGGGTGAATTGCCAGAGGTCTTTATAAGGCAGATGGGAAAAGTATTGCTCGCCCATCCCAAAATAGCCTTTGCCATTGATGGCAAAGGCGGATCCGCCCATCCGGGTGCCGAAGAAGGCCACCTGCGTCCAGGAGTCGGAAGCCGCATCGTACCTCCAGCACTCCTGACCGCCTCCCAGGATATAGGCGGTGCCGTTCAGCACCATTGCGCTGGCGAAGAGCATGCCGGTTGTGGGCAGGTTGTGCATTTGGGTCCATTTGTCCGTTGCCGGGTCGTATCGCCAAACCACCGCCACTGCCGTGTTGACGGAGCCCGACGGCAGGTCTCCGCCTCCTACTACATAACCGTACCGGTCGTCGGGGGAGAATGCCGCTCCATAATTCGGGTAGGCGTTGCCGGTGGGGAAATCGGCTTTTCGGGTCCAGGTGTCCGTAGAAGGGTCGTACTGCCAGACATCGTAATAGTTGCCGTAAGGTGCGCCCGGGGACGGGGAACCATCGCCCAGGGCGACATAGCCAATGCCGCCGATGCTGAAGGCGAATGCGGCCTGTCGGCCGGCGCCAGGGAAATCGGCCTTCCTCGTCCAGGTGTCCGTGGAAGGATCGTATTGGTAGAATTGTTGTGTATTGATGGACAGGTCGCGGCTCTTTCCGATACCGACGTAGGCTTTATTGGCGATGACTAGCGAAACCAGGTCGTCGATGCCAAGGCCCAAAGACTTTTTCTGCGTCCAGGTGTTGGAAAGCGGGTCGTACTGATAGAGGTCGCTGTAGTCGCCGCCGTTGTCTGTGCCGAAACCCATGTAGCCATAATTCCCGATCGCGAAACCAACGCCCAGCCATCGTTGGTAGGACGTGTTGGCGGGTTGCGGGATATGCATCATTTGTGTCCAGGTGCCGGCCAGGACGAAAAAATTGCTGTCGCTCGCGGTAGACAGGTTGTTCTCCGTCACCTTGATCTTTCCGGTCGTCACGCCGGCAGGGGCGATGACCACGAGTTGCGAATCGCTGGAAGAGAACAGTTGTGCCTGGGCGCCGTTGAAGGCTACGGCCAGCGGCTGCATGGTCGTATCGAAATGGCCGTGTATAGTAACCGTTGTGCCCGCGGCGCCTTTAGCGGGGGAAAATCCGGTGATAACAGGCCGGGTAGGGCCCGTGTTCTTTGTACATGCCGCAAGGCAGACACAGATAAGGATGGCTAATGGGAGCTGGTTTCTCATGCAGCAGCGTTGGCTGTAACAAATTACAAATTTTTGTAGAATGTTACCATCATAGGAGTAAAAATTAGTATATTTAGGAAACCAGGAAAAACAATGTATAGACCCACCCTGCAGCACCTGTTGGCGACGATGCTCCTGATCCCGATGTTTTCGTGTCATACCCTCAGCTTTTACGGCGAAGCGGACCGGCCGATGTTCCGTTCGGACAGAGGCGAAATAGCCGCCGCGGGGACTCCCGACTCGCTGAATGTGGTCACGTTCAACATCAAAAAGGCCCGAAAGATAGAACTGGCCGTTTCGGAGATGAAGCAGGTGGAAGAAAAGACGCCCGTCGATATTTACCTGTTGCAGGAAATGAGTGAAGAGGGCGCCGAAACGATTGCGACCGACCTGGGTCTGAATTACCTGTACATCCCATTTTCATATGACAAGGCGGATAAGAAAGATATCGGCAACGCTATTCTAACGAGAGGAACGATCAGGTTTTCCGAAAAATTGATCCTGCCACACGCGAAATGGCAAAACCAGCAACGAAGGGGCGTTACGATCGGCGAAGTGGATATCCATGACAAGAAGATACTCGTGTTCAACGTCCACACTGAAACGGTGGCGATGAGCCGGAAGATGCGCATGGACCAGGTGGATTCGGTCGTTCGCTACAGCCGGGAAGAGCAGTCGCATTATCAATATCTTTTGATCGGCGGCGATTTCAATACTGCGTTCCGGAGCTATTCCCGGTCGGTGGTGCGCGAATTCAGTACGGTCGGTTTTGACTGGCAGACGGCAAAGGTCGGGAGTACCGCAAAGGCGATGATGGGGTTGGTATCGCCGGTCAACGACTATTTGTTTTCCAGGGGATTTTCTCTCGGGAACGCGTATGCGATCCGAAGTTCGCGGTCGAGCGATCACTACCCCGTGTTTGCGACGTTGCGGTTTTGAATAGCCGGCCCCGGCTTCGAGGACGCTAAGCACGCGTTCTTTGTAACTCCTGCCGATGGGCAGGCGCGGGCCGCCGGGTTCCGGTTCGGTCGCGGTGAATTTCTTTTTTCCGACGGGGAAGAACGAGTGTATGCGTTCGGCCGGTATGGCGGGTGGCCTGGGCGGCCGGGTCGTTTCTTTCGGCTGCTCCAACTTGTTCACGGCTTTCAGGAACACGCGGGTTCAACTATCTAACTCCGGAAAGTGAGATGTGGTCGATCGGGGTGTCATTCATTGCGTAATGATCGCACGGGGTTCATCAATGCCGACCGGACGGACTGGAAGCCCACCGTCAGCGCCGTGATGAGCAGCGCGACCGCGGCTGCTGCGACAAAGACGAGCGGACTAATGGCGATGCGGTAGTAATAGCCCTGCAGCCACTGATGAAGGAAATAGTAGGCGACCGGTGTTGCGATCAAACAACTGATGCCTACCAGTTTGATGAAATCGGCCGAAAGCAACAGCAGGACCTGTTTGACCGAGGCCCCCAGCACCTTGCGGATGCCGATCTCCTTTGTGCGTTGTTCGGCGGTATAGGCTGCCAGCCCGAAAAGCCCGAGACAGGAGATGAAGATCGCGAGGGCTGCGAAGATCCCGGCGAGCCGGCCGATCAGTAATTCCATCGCAAATTTGGAGGCGTAGGTCTCGTCGACGAAAGTATAGGCGAAGGGATAGTCCGGTCCGTATTTCTCGCAAATGGGTTTGAGCGTTGCCAGCGCCGTGGATGTGGACACTGTCGGCGCCAAACGGATCGTGTATCTCCAGGACCAGTCCGGTTTGTAGATAAACATGGTTGGGTCCGCTGCGGCAAAGGGGTTTTGGGTCAGCGCGTCTTTCACGACGCCTATGATCCGCAGCCGGTGGGAGAGACCGCCGAGCGAGCAATCCAGGTATTGGTTGAGCGGTTGTTTCAAGCGCATGCGGCGCACAGCCGTCTCGTTGAGGATGACGCTGCCCGAGTCGGCGGCTTCGTTGCCCCGGAAATTTTCGCCGGAGGCAAAGCCGATACCCAAGGTCCGGAAATAATCGGCATCTGCCACGCCGTTGACCGCCAGTGACAGCGGTTCATTCGGCAGGCGTCCCGGCCAGTTGTCGACCGTCACCGGTGTTTCCGCGTCTGTCTGGGGGAGCATCGACCGCGTCAGGCTGGTGACCACCCCGGACTCCATCACCTCGTGTTTGAATGCCGCATAAGCGTCCGAATGGGCACGCGTGACGATCAGCCTGTTGGGGTCATATCCTTTGGGCCGATTTCTGGCGTATTGAATTTGCTGGTAGACGACGATGGTGCTGATGATGAGGGCGACGCTGGCCGTGAACTGCAAAACTACCAATGTCGCTCTCGCCGGGGGCGCTGCGCGACCGATATGGACGAAGATCGCCCAAAGGCCTGTCGCTTGCCGGGTGCTTATTTGGGACCTATTGTTGAACTTCGCCCAAAGCGTCGTTCCACGCCCGGGGCTCGTTCGGTATCTTGTGAGATCGCCTTTGAGGACTTTTACGGGCTGAAAAGAAGAAAGAAAGAAGGCGGGCCGGCTGCCGGCGAGCAGTCCCGTCAGCAATACGAGTGAAAGCATGATCAGCCAGAAATGCCCGTTCGAATAGGGCACGCGGATCGCGTCACCCGTGAGTGCATCGAAGGATGGCAGCACCAACTGTACGAGGGCGATCGAGAGCAGGAAGGCCATGGCGGTCATCAGCAGCGATTCCACCAGGAACTGCAGGATGAGTTGCCGGCGTAGCGATCCCATGACTTTTCGCACTCCTACCTCCCTGGCCCGCCGCTCGCTGCGCGCCGTGGAGAGGTTCATGAAATTGATACAGGCGATCAGCAGCACGAGTACGCCAACGATGGTGAACATGCGAACATAGTCGATGAGACCGCCTTGCGGCCGGCCGTCCCTGAAGTCTGAATAGAGGTGCCATTCCTTCAGCGGGAAGAGCATGGCTTCGCGATGGGTAGTAGCGTAAGACCCGGGGGCATATTGGCGCACGAGTTGTTTCGCCCTGGCCCCGGCGCGGGCGGGGTCGGCGCCCGGTCGCAAGGAGCAATAGACCGGGTAGTAGGCATAATTCCAATTGGTGAGCGCGGCCTTTATCCAGTCGTTCCGTGCGAAATCGCTGAATGGTATCAGGTAGTCGAAATGGAGACTGGTGTTGCGCGGCAGATCGCGCACGACGCCGGTTACCTTCACCGGGGAGCCTCCGCCGAATCGGACCATCTTGTTGAGTGGGTCCTCTTTCCCGAAGAGGCTCTTTGCAATGGACTCCGTGATGACGACCGAATTGCTTGGCCCTTTAAGGGCGGTCGTCCGATCACCTTCTGCCATCGGCAGCGGGAATACCTGGAGGAATTCTTCCCCGGCACAGACCGCTTCGCCGTAGAGGTGTTTGTCGCCTGCAACGATCACCATCTGACCGATATCGCAGATCGGCGCAACGTGTTCCACCTCGGGGACGTCTTTTTTCAGCGCGTCGCCGAGTGGAAGACAGACCTCGGCCTGGTTGCGGATAACGCCGTGATCGCTGTAATTGAAACGGACCTGGTAGGCGCGGTCATAGGCGGGGATCCACCGGTCATAGGAAAGCTGGTAGCGGACCCAGAGCCCGATGAGCAGGGCGACGGCCATGCCTGCCGCGAGTCCGAGGAGGTTCAATAGGCTGTATAGTTTGCCGCGGACGATGTTGCGCCAGGCGGTCTTGAAGAAGGTGATGAGCATGCGGAGCGGCCTCGAAAAGGGTGCCGATTATTGAAGAAGTTAAGGGTCAATGAATTGCAGGAGGAAGGTGGATTTGCAATGTCCGCTATCGAACACCGGGTGTGCGGAAGCGGCGAGGTTGCATCTGCTGCCTATCGGCCTGAGAAGGGTGGATTCGTGTGTTGGCGCTCAGCCGGAGAAGCAAAAAGTACGGGCCCCCATTGGTGGGGGCCCGTGCAAGGAAATGATTCGGATGGTAGTAGGTCAATAGCCCGGGTTCTGCATGGCGGTTTTTTGGGCTGCCGTCAATGCCTTTCCATTTTGCTGTATCCCGTCGAGGAAGGTTTGGGGTATCGGGCGCAGGTTATGTTTGGCCGCGATATTCGCAGCGGCATCCACATTGAATGCCTTGGTACGGGAAACCAGGGTGTTGGTCCGTGACAGGTCCTCCCAACGATGGTATTCTCCCATCAGTTCGCGCGAACGCTCATCCAATACCAGGCATAACATCCTGTCATAATCGGTGGACAAACCTAAGACGCCTATGATATACTCGTCCTGCGCAGGCAAGGGCGATATACCGCTAATCGTCAAACTGGTGGCTGCGGTGGATACGGGAATATTGTTCGATTCGTAATAGGAATTGCCCGGGTAGAAGGAGTTGGTCACGCCCGGCGACTGCAGCGATAGCGATTGCAGGGTGTTGCCGCCATCATAATAGGCGGCCCGGTTTTCACCATTGGCGTATTGGGCGCGGCTACGTACCGCGTTGATATAGGGGAGTGCGTCCGTATAGGCGCCGGTACCGGCTTTGGCCAACCTGATCTTTGCTTCGGCGGCCATCAGGTAGGTTTCGGCCGAACGCGCTAAAATAAAATCCCTGTGACCGACCACATCGTTCAACGAATTCCTGGATCCGTCCATGTACTTGCTCAGCGAGGGGAAGCTTTGGCCGGCTGTCGTCAGATCGGTATTCAATGCACCGTCGGTCGTCCGGCCGTTGGGGTAGGCTACATAGGTGGTGGGTATATTCCGGCCGGTACCGTTGACGTCCTGTACGAGCGTCGAAGTGGTGGTCTTGCAGATCTTTGACAACGGGAAACGGGTGTCGCCGGGCTGATCGATCACAAACATGATTCCCAGATCTCCCTTGACATTCGGCGCGGTCGGGGACGCTCCGTTGATGGCGCTCTTGGTCCTGAAGGATTTCCAGAACCTGGAGTCGTTGACCATGTCGTAAAGGTGATAGTCGTAGTAAGTGGTGGCCAGCCGGCTGAATGGCCTGTCGCCCGTCAGATCGCGGGCCAACTGGTCCTGGATATCATACCTTGAAACAAAATACAGGTGTTGTGTATTGCCATTGGCGAGGTTGGTGTTGACATCATTGGTATACTGCGCCGAAAGGATCAGCTCCGGCAATTGTTCGTTTGCCGAGTTGATGCCGGTGAACTTCCAGAGACTGCCAAAATCAGGGGCCAGCGGGTGATCGGCTATCACCTGGTCACAAAGGGTGACCACCTGCGCGAGATCGGCATTGAGCGTAGAGGAATTCCAGGAGCTGTTTATTTCGCTTGCCCTGGACAACAATGTTTTCGCCAGGTAGTGTGAAGCCGCGTCTTTGGTAATGTGATAAGGGGCGCCTGACGTCGGCAGCAATCCCTGGGCTTTCGTAAAGTCTGAAACGATCTGCGTGTATACATCCTGCGCCGTTGCTCTTGTAAATTCCAGTTTGACCGTCGTGACGGGCGTCAGCTGCAACGGAACACCGCCGTATTGAGATACCAACCTCAAATAGCAATAAGCGCGCAGGAAATATCCTTCTCCCAAAGCGGTGCTTTTAACGGCGGCCGAAGTGGAAGTGCTGGCGGTAGCATTCGCGATCAGCAAATTGGCGTCTCCTATACCCGTGTATATGGCGTCCCACTGAAAGTTAGCCGCAGCGGTATTGGAATTGACGGCAGTGACCACTGAATTGAACGTCTGGTCATAATTGTTCCAGGGTGAATTGGAAGGATCGCCGCCGATGTGGAATTCATCGGTGCCGTAATTGGTAGCGCAATAATACCATTCGCCGTTCGGCGGGACGGCAAAGACCTGGTAATAGGTGCCCACCGCCAGCTGCAGGATGCCGGCATCCGTTTTGTAAAAATCGGTACTTCTTGCCGTTTTGAGCGTTTCGTCGAGGAAGCTCTTTTTGCAGGACAAACCACTCGAAAGCAGCGTTGCAAAAACGATCAATTTATAGAAGGAGTTATATTTAGACATATCAATCAAGTTTTTTTATGTTAGAACGATGCGTTGATCCCGAAAGTGAAGCCCCTGTTCCAGGTCGGTCCAACTACGTCCATATCGAGGAAATTGATTTGGGAGTATAACATGCCGGGGTTTTGGACCTGGAAATACGCTCTTAGGGTGGTTGCCCAGTTCCTGGTGACCGATTTATTGAAATTATACCCCAGTGAAATGTTCCGGACCTTGATAAAAGAGGCTTTCAAATAACCCAAAGAAGCATAGTAGGAGTCGCCTGCCGCACCTCCCGCGTTGAAAATGGGTTTTTGAAATTGTGCATGGGTGTTATTTTCCGTATAGTAATTGATCTGACGGTTGAAATAACGTCCTGCTTCCACTTCGCCGCCATAGGCGTACATATAGTGCAACTTGCTGTAAAGGAACACGGAAAGATCCCATTCCTTATAAGTCACCGTGTTCGTCATGCCCAGGATCCAACGGGGCCTTGTCCATCCAATGATCTGTCGGTCGTTATTGGGATCGATCTTGTGGTCGCCGTTAACGTCCTGGATCCTGATGCTCCCGGGAGTAAAGGCATTTCCATTGGCGTTGAATGCCTGCATATCGGTCTTGTCGGAGGCCTGCCATAAGCCCATGGCCTTATAGCCATAAATTACACTTAGCGGCTGACCGGGGAACCAGCCGTTGTTGATATCGGGCTGTGTTCCATTCGACAGCTTGACGATATGATCTTTTTGCCAGCCGGCGGTGAGGGTGGTTGACCATGTGATATTTTTTTGCCTGACATTGACTGTCGTCAAAGAAAGATCGATGCCTTTGTTGGCGGTCTCGCCGATATTGTCGAGGGTGGATGTGAACCCGGTAACGGTCGGAATGGATCGTGACATCAGCAGGTCTTTCGTCGTCGTCGTATACACATCCACGCTGCCTGAAACGCGTGACGAGAATAGTTGGAAGTCGACACCGAGGTTGTATTGGGTGGTCTTCTCCCATCCCACGTTCACGTTAGCCATAACGGTATTGGGGATGGAGCCGGCGGTATTGGTCGACAAGAATGGATAAAACAAAGAAGTTATGGCGCCCTGTGTCTGGTAAGGCTGGACTGCTGAATTGCCCGTGACACCGGCCCCGACCCTTAATTTAAGATCGTCTATCCAGGTAGCGTTCATGAAGCCTTCTTTACTGATCCTCCAGGCGAGTGCCGCGGAAGGGAACCAGGAGAATTTGTGACCAGCGGAAAGAACAGAAGATCCGTCCTCGCGGGCTGAGACGGTCAGCAAATATTTATCCTTGTAGCTATAGTTGAGCCGTCCCATAAAAGAACGGAGCTGTTGTTCAATGAGGTTGGATTTTGTGCTTAGGGCGCCGGTGACAGTACCGCTTGTCAGTGCATTCCACAGCTGGGAAGCCAACGGGATGCCGTTACCTGCTATACTATCCATTTCCATCTTATAATATGTTTGGCTGGCCAGTAATGTCAGGCCGAAAGTATGGTCGCCGACCGACTTGTCATAATAGAGCAGGTTGTCCAATGTGTAGGAGAACGTATTGTTATTGAGCTTGGAAGCATAGCTGGTGCTTCCGCCGTTGGCAACGGAATTGGCATCGATGTATGTCCCGTCGCGGAAATAGGAGAAGTCAGGGCCAAAATTCAACCGGTACCTCAATCCTTTCAGGGCGGGAATAATCGACCCGGCATTGATCTGCCCGTAGAAGCTGCCAAAAGCTCTCAGGGTTATTCTTTCGTCTATGTTGTATTTCCATTCGTCCACTACGCTCTTGACCGCATTGTCGCCGCCGGGAAACAAGATCCTGTTGCCGGCCGTATCGTAAGGGACGGCATACGAGAAGAGGGCCCTGGCAGATTCGAATAGTCCGCCGGCGGGGGAGCCGATGGTGGCAATACCAACACCCGATTGCCCATATTCCTGTTTGCTGTAAGAAAGGTTGAGGTTGCTCCCAAAACCAAGCCAGTTGGTTGCATTAAAGTCTACGTTTGCCCTTGCTGTATATCTTTCGTAGGACTGGCCTTTGATGGTCCCTTTGTTATTCAGGTATCCAAAGGAGCCATAGGCTTTCATCTTGTCTGTTCCACCGGCTACGCTCACCACATTGTCCGTGGTCAGCGATTGCTGCTTGACGATGCCAAACCAATCGGTGGTGGTCACCTTAGAGCCGTCCCAGGTGCCGCCGGCCCACCCCTTGGCAATATTGGCCCATGCGAAAGGGTCGGTGGTCGCTGCGAAATAAGTCTTGTCGTGTGCGATATCCGGCTGGTCTCCGCGCGGGTAGGTGCTGATGCCTGTGTTTGGATTCAGGCCCGCATAATAATATCCCCAGCGGCGAAAAGTGATATAGTCGCCGGCATTCATCATCTTTTCATCATTGACAATGTCTTCCAGGGTAACCGAATGATTCAGGCCCAGTGTTACTTTACCAGCCCGCCCCTGTTTCGTCGTTACAATGACAACGCCGTTGGCGCCACGCGACCCGTAAATAGCGGTTGCGGATGCATCTTTCAAGATATCTATCTTATCAATGTCGCCGGGGTTGATATTGTCGATGCCACCCGATATCAACGGAATTCCATCGACCACGAATAAGGGGGTGTTCGAGGCGGTCAAAGAACGTACGCCGCGTATAAAAATGGTTGGAAGCGTACCCGGGCGCTCATTGGACCCGACGTCCACGCCTGCGACCTTTCCCTGCATTGCCTGGAGGGCATTATCGACGGGTCTCGAACGTATATCCTTTTGATTGATCCCGGCGACGGCCCCCGTGACATCGGCCCTTTTGACCGTTCCATAGCCGATGACCACGACATCGGACAGGTTGTCGTTCGTGCTCTTTAAAGACACGGTGAGGCTCGCCTTATTGTCGACGGCAATTTCCTGCGGCTCGTGCCCGACATAGCTGATGACCAATTTTGCTTTGCCGGATGAGACGTTCAATTGGAATATGCCGCCGTCTTTGGTGGCCGTCGTGTTCTTTGTACCTTTTTCAAGTACGGTCGCGCCATCGAGCGGGTTGCCGTTTTCGTCGACTACCTTGCCGGTGACCGGGAAATTCTGTGCTGTACCTGATAGAAAAGATCCGAGGAGAAACAGGAGAACGAGGTTCTTCCTGAGCAGCTTGTAATTCATAATGGCGTCGTTCGTTTTGGTTAAAAAATGGAAACGTTTCGCATGGGTACTTACCGGAGGGACAGGAGGGAAGGGATTGATGTGCTATAATTGTAAAGGGCCTTTGTACGGGCGGGACTAAAATGATGGGAGCGCCCCCTATGGCACGCGG
>DASZYU010000208.1:0-11128 GCA_035545215.1 Puia sp. | reverse complement strand
CACAGGTGATCGTTCCCGCGAATTACGATTTCCTGCCTATGCTGGAGGCGTTCCGGAAGTACAATTTCCTCTTCGACCTGACCAAATACAGACACAATTACGACTACCGGCTGACCCTGCTGATACTTAATAAAAAGTATTATATGACCAACGGTTCGATCCTGCTGACCGAAAACGAATCGCCGTTCAGTCCCATCAGCGTATTGCATTACCAATATTACCCGAACGGGGGGCGGAAGCCGGATGTCGAAACCGGCGGACAGAGCGATATCCAGTGCGTGGTAGAAAGCGGACAGCGCAGCGGCCGGTCGGTCCCTTTCGGACAGGCGCAGCAGCCGGGTCTTCAGGATTATGCCGACGGTGTCGATACGATGGAATTCCTCCGCCGATTGTAAATTTTGGCAGACTGACGTCAATGGTGGCAGGCGGGCCTGTAAATTTGCCGGTTTTTTCGTAACTTAACGGGTGAAAAGGCCGTGATCTACGAAGGCCTTAGTAAATTTTTTGTTAAACTGTTCGCGTGGTAGAATGAGATGCGCGGTGTTAACGTTATTTTGTCGTTGCGGGCATGTGGTTTGATGAGGCAGGATACCCGGCGGGCCGGATGTCCCCCGCTCAAAGAACTATAACATCATGTATCGGCGGCGAAAGCCATTCCACCGGTAGGCCGGGCCGCCTGGTGAACGAAAAAAACGAAATTCCAATGAGTGCAAAACAAGTTTTAGCCGTTATCCTGATCAGCGCTTCGACGGCTGTGGCGTCGGTTTGGGGTTATAACCGACTGGTCACCGGAAAGACGTACTATTATTCCCAGGACTCCGGTAAGGTGCCGGCCAATTATGCGAAATTCTTCGAAGGCAAGTACAAGAATGCGGCGGGCCCGAACGATTTCGTGGATGCGGCAAGTGCCGCCATACCCGCTACCGTGCACATCAAGACGAAGACGATCCGGACGGTCAGCAACAATCTGCCGAGGCACAATCCTTTCTCCGACCTGTTCGGTATCGACCCCGATGATTTTTTCGGGAATGGCAATGGGATGCGCTCGCTGCCGGAAATGGCTTCCGGTTCGGGCGTGATCATCAGCAACGATGGTTACATCGTCACCAATAACCATGTCGTCGACGGCGCCGATGAAGTGACCGTTACCCTCAGCAACCGCAAATCTTTCAAGGCGAAAGTCATCGGGGCCGACCCCAGCAGCGATCTGGCGGTGGTCAAGATCGACGCGCAGAACCTGCCCTTCCTCCTTTATGGCAACAGCGATGACGTGAAGGTCGGACAGTGGGTGCTGGCCGTAGGCTATCCGCTGACCCTTGAAACGACCGTTACGGCGGGTATTGTCAGCGCGAAGGGTCGAACCCTCGATATCAACAGGCGTCAAAGCCTGTCGCCGGTGGAGTCCTTCATCCAGACCGATGCCGCCGTCAACCCGGGTAACAGCGGCGGCCCACTGATCAACACCGAAGGCCAGTTGGTCGGCATCAATTCGGCCATCGCGTCGCCCACGGGCTCCTATGCCGGCTATTCGTTTACCATTCCGGTCAACATCGTCAAGAAGGTGGTCAACGATATCATCAAATTCGGGACCTCGCAGCGCGCTTACCTTGGCATCTCCTATCCGCGCGACGACATGAGCGAAGACCAGAAGAAAGAGAACGGGATCAAGGACGGCGACGGCGTTTATGTATGGACGATCAGCCCTGACGGTCCTGCGGCGCACGCCGGTATCAAACAGGGCGATCTGATCACCAAGATCAACGGGGAGGACGTCTCGACCGGCGCGGAAATGGTCGGCAAGATCGCCACCTACAGTCCCGGCGACAAGATCAAGGTCACCTATAAGCGGGATGGGAAAGAAAGTACGGCGCTGGTTACGCTGAGCAATAATTCGAGCAGCACCTCGACGTCCGTGATCAAGTCCTCTGTGCTCGATAAACTGGGCGCCCAACTGGAAAACCTGAGCAAGAAAGATGCGGCCAGTCTCGATGTGAAGGGCGGCGTGGTCGTCAAATCGATCACCGAGAACGGTCTGATGGACAAGTCCAGGATACAGGAAGGATTCATCATCCTCAAGGCGAATGGCGAAGACGTGAAGAACGTCGACGACCTCCAGGCGATATTGAACAAAGCGGGCAACGGCACGGTGAAGCTGGAGGGAGTGTTCCCCGGCTACGAGGGCGTGTATTCTTACCCGTTACGGCTGTCCAGCGGAGGCTAGGACGCGTATGAAATTTATCTTGAAGGCCGGCCCGGGTGGTCGGCCTTTTTTATCCCGGTGGGCTGGCATTACCGCCGGCGGACTGATATCAGCGCTGGCCCGGCGGACGCTGTTTTTCCAGTACGTTGTAGCCCCAGGCCGGAATGGTCAACGCCGGCAGCCTGGAAAGATCGAGCCAGACACCCGTGAAGACCTCGCGGTAGGTGCCGCCGATCAGCAATTCCGGAACGGGCAGCGATAAGGGTTCCGGCGAAAGATTGAGGGCCACTACCACCTGGTCTTCGCCCGAGCGGCGGGCGAAAACGAAACTGCGTTCATCGAAGGTCGTGCGGAGCCGGTGGATGGTGACAGATGGGTCGCCGCTGCGGAGCGCGGGGTTGTCCTTGCGGAGGCGTAGGAGGGTCCGGAAAAAGCCGTGGAGCTCGTACCGGCCCGTCCAGTCGATGGGATCCTTATCGAAAAATTTGAGTCGTTTGTAATTGGGCATCTCCTCGCCGCTGTAGATGAGAGGGATGCCGTTCCACGTGCAGCACAATACCGCAAAGCACCTCGCCATATCGCCCATGCGTTCGTATTCGCTGCCGCTGTGCGAATTCTCGTCATGATTCGTAGTGAAATACAACCGGAGAGCGTTGGAGGGGAACTGGGTATCGTATTCTTCCAGTACCTCGTCCAGGCCCGCGAGCGGCGATTCCTTTCGCCAAACAGCTTCCATTTTATGGAGGAATTTCCAGGTGTAGGTCGCATCGAATACTTCATGGTAAGGTATTTCCTCGCATTCCGCCAACCAGACGAGGGTCTTCAACGGATCGAGCGCCGTGCGCGCCTGTCGCCAAAAATCCAGCGGAACGAGCATCGCCATATCGCACCGGAACCCGTCGATATCGCAGCGTTCGACCCAGAAGCGCATCACATCGATCATGGCCTGGCGAAGCAGCGGGTTGTCATAATTGAGGTCGATCACATCCGCCCATCCATGCGGGTCGTAGAACTGGCCTTCGCCGTTGCGTTTGTAATACCCGGGATGTTCCTTTGTCCAACGGTGATCCCAACCGGTGTGGTTGGCGACGATATCGATAATCACCCTGAACCCAAGCGCGTGCGCCTCTTTCACGAGACGGCTAAAATCGTCCAGGTCACCGTATTCGGGGTTGATGGAGGTGTAGTCCGAACACGCGTAGTAGCTGCCGAGACTTCCCAGCCGACGCTCGGTACTGATGGGCGTGATGGGCATGAACCAAAGGATCTCGATGCCCATATCCCTCAAGCGCGGCAGTTCACGGATAAACGCCGCGATGGTCCCTTCGGGGGTATATTGCCGGAGGTTGACTTCAAACACATTGGACGTGAGGAGATAGTCTGCCGGACGAAATGCTTGGCTCATGGCGGCAAGATACAGAATCCACGGGTTTTGTACCTTTGCAGCGACATGAAAAGCTTCGATATTCCGATCATCTACCGTAGCCCGCTGATCACGGCGATCAAGTCAAGGCGCCGGCAGCAGGACAAGATGAAGAAGGATTTCAGCCCTACACTGCTGGACCTGGGAAGATTGCATATCTACCTGGCGAGGCATTTCGGTTTTTGTTATGGAGTGGAGAACGCGATCGAGATCTCTTTCCGGACCATCGATGAGAATCCGGGACGGCGGATCTTTTTGTTGAGCGAGATGATCCACAACCCGCAGGTGAATGCCGATCTGCAATCGCGCGGCGCGCGATTCCTTCAGGACACACACGGAAAGCAACTGGTGGAATTCGGGACGCTGACCGCCGACGACATCGTCATCATCCCTGCCTTCGGTACCACGCTCGAGACCGAACGTCGGTTACGGGAGATCGGCATCCGGACGGAGAAATACAACACCACCTGTCCCTTCGTGGAGAAGGTGTGGAACCGCAGCGCCCAGATAGCGGCGAGGGATTATACGATCGTCGTGCATGGAAAGCCGCGGCACGAGGAGACGCGGGCTACTTTTTCGCATGCAGCTGCCGAAACGCCTACCGTGGTGGTGAGGGATATGGATGAGGCCAAAAGGCTGGCGGCTTATATCCGGAGGCAGTTGCCGGCGGAAGGCTTTTACGTGTCGTTTCAGGGACAGTACAGCGAGGGGTTCGATGTGCATCGCGATCTGGAGCGGATCGGTGTCGTGAACCAGACGACGATGCTGGCGAGCGACACACAGGCCATCGCCGATCTGTTAAGGCAGACCATGTCGGAAGTCTATGGAGAGGCCGATATAGACGGGCATTTTGCCGACACACGCGATACGCTCTGTTATGCTACGCTGGAGAACCAGCAAGCCGTGAAAGGTTTGCTGGAGACGGACGCCGACCTGGCCATCATCGTCGGCGGGTATAATTCATCCAATACCTCGCACCTGGTGGAATTGTGCGAGGAGCGGCTTCCCACGTATTTCATCTCGTCGGAGGAGAAGATCTTGTCGCGAGAGGATATCCTGCACTATGATTTTCATAAAAAAGAAGAGCGCCGGACGCATGGCTGGCTTTCCGGTGGGGAACCCTTGCGCATCCTGGTCAGCAGCGGCGCCTCCTGTCCGGATGCGTTGGTAGAAGGTGTTATCGCCAGGCTGGCCGCTTTGCATGGCGCCGGGGACCGCATCGGGGAACTCATCGGGCAGTTCGCCCATTAGACCATTTTAAAGCCTTCGAGGAATTTGGTGTTGAAATCGCCGCTGCGGAACCGTTCGTCCTTCATCAGCTGAAGATGGAAAGGGATCGTCGTCTTGATGCCCTCGATGACATATTCGCTCAACGCGCGGTGCATGGTGTTGATCGCCTCTTCCCTCGTGCGGGCGACGGCGATTATCTTGGCGATCATCGAATCGTAATAAGGCGGAATGGTGTAGCCCGCATAAGCGTGCGAATCGACGCGTATGCCGTGGCCGCCCGGCTGATGCATGACGCTGATGCGTCCCGGAGAGGGTCTGAAGTCATTGTAGGGGTCTTCGGCGTTGATGCGACACTCGATGGCGTGCATTTGGGGTTCATAGTTCAGGCCGCTGATGCTGTCTCCCACGGCGATCTTTATCTGTTCCTTGATCAGGTCGAAATTGACCACTTCTTCGGTGACGCAATGTTCCACCTGGATCCGCGTGTTCATTTCCATGAAATAGAAATTGCGGTGTTTGTCCACCAGGAATTCGATCGTGCCGACGCTTTCATAGTTGATGGCGGAGGCCGCCCTGATCGCCGCGTCGCCCATCCGACGACGCAATTCTTCGGTCATGAAGGGTGAAGGAGATTCTTCGACCAGCTTTTGATGGCGGCGCTGGATCGAACAGTCCCTTTCGCTGAGATGGCAAACCTTGCCGTACTGATCGCCTGCCACCTGTATCTCGATGTGACGCGGTTCTTCGACGAATTTTTCCATGTAGATGCCATCGTTCCTGAAAGCGGCACCTGCCTCGGCCTTGGCGGTATTGTAGGCGCGTTCCATATCCGCCTCCTCCCATACGACGCGCATCCCCTTTCCGCCACCACCGGCCGTAGCTTTGAGGATGATCGGGTAACCGATCTCTTTGGCCATCCCTTTGGCCTGATCCAGGCTTTCGAGGAGCCCTTCGCCGCCGGGCACGACCGGAACGCCGGCGCGGATCATGGTTTCCTTGGCCGTGATCTTATCGCCCATCGCGTTGATCATCGCGGGCGTGGGTCCGATGAATTTGATCTCGTGTTCCCCGCAAATCTCGGCGAAACGCGCGTTCTCGGCCAGGAAGCCGTAGCCGGGATGGATAGCGTCCGCGTTGGTGATCTCGGCGGCGGCCATGATATGCGGAATATTCAGGTAGGAATCGAAGCTGGCGGGTTTGC
This sequence comes from Puia sp., assembly GCA_035545215.1. Classification (GTDB taxonomy): domain Bacteria; phylum Bacteroidota; class Bacteroidia; order Chitinophagales; family Chitinophagaceae; genus Puia. The sequence goes on along the minus strand of DASZYU010000208.1, from coordinate 5,074 downwards.
CGATACAAACGGCTTCGTCGGCAAACTTGACGTGAAGACTTTCTTTGTCTGCGGTGGAATAGACTGCAACCGTCTTGATACCCATCTCACGACAGGTGCGAATAACCCTGAGCGCGATCTCACCGCGGTTGGCAATCAATATCTTTTTAAACATGCTGCTTTTTGGGTTTTATGTACCGCAAGCCGCGTGCGGCGGCTCAGGGGGAAGTCTTATGGTTCAACCAGGAACAAGGGCTGATCGTATTCGACCGGCGAGGCATCCTCTACCAGTACCTTGACGATCTTACCCTGCACTTCGCTCTCGATCTCGTTGAAGAGTTTCATCGCCTCGATGATGCAAACCACTTTACCCGGCGCGATCTCGTCGCCTACGTTGACGAAGGCGGGCTTGTCGGGCGAGGGGCTGCGGTAGAACGTGCCGATCATGGGGCTTTTTATCGTAACGGTGTTGCCTGCCGGCGCTTCCGGAGCTTTGGCGGGTTTTTCGGCCGGCGCAGGCGCCTGGGGCTGGGCAGCTGCAACCGGAGCTACCGGCATCGCCGGCTGAGCGTGTACGGGAGCGGCGATCACCTGTTGCACCGCAGGTTCTTCTTTCTGTTTGATCGTCAATTTAAAACCTTTCTCTTCTATACTAACCTCACCGATGTTCGACTTATTGATCATTTTGATCAACTCCTGAATCTGTTTGAAATCCATGGTGATGAATTTACAGTGGTATTTGGGTGGCTAAAATAGGGATTATAGCCAAATACATGAAATAATATATTGAACCTCCGACATTTGACCGGAGGTTCGTGGATTTTAGCAGTCCTTTATTTCACTCTTTCGACATATTCACCGGTCTTGGTATTGATGCGGATCAGTTCTCCTTCGTTTACGAACAGCGGCACATTGACGGTGGCCCCGGTTTCGACCCTGGCCGGTTTCAGCGTGCGGGTTGCGGTGTCACCTTTGACACCGGGCTCGGAATAGGTCACCTGTACGACGATCTTGTCGGGCAGTTCGACACTCATCGGCTGTTCGGTCTCTGTGTTGATGAGGACCGAGACTTCCTGTGCTTCTTTGAGGAATTGGGGTGCATCGATCAGGTTTTCCTGCAAGGCTATCTGTTCGAAGGTCTCATTGTCCATGAAATTATAGCCGGTGTCGTCCTTATAGAGATATTGGTAGGCCTTTCTTTCAACGCGCACCGGATAGATGGTATCACCGCTGTTCCACACCTTTTCGATGGATCTGCTGTTGTCAAGTCCCTTCAGCTTAGCCCAGACTTTCGCCGCGGCCCGGGCGGTCTTGTTCTCCCCGAATTCCACGACGGTATATAAACTACCATCCAATTTAATGATCATGCCACGACTGATGTCAGCAGTATTTGCCATATACGCGATAAAATTTTGTAAGAAGGTAAAATTAAAGCCCCTCCACCGGGATCGGCCGCCAAATAGTATAGCATAACCTGATCCGCGAGGGAGGGGGCAAATTTACATTAAAATCGCTATGTGACAAACTTCCGTTCAGGGTTTGGCCGGGCCGGTCTTTTTCAGATAGACAAGGATTACGCCGTTGCGCCCCCGAGAACCGTATTTTGCCAGGGCGGTGCTGTCCTTGTAAACCGAAATGGAGTCGATCCGATCGGGGTTCAATTTCTGCAAACCAGAAAGATCCGTTTCGACCCCGTCGACTATCAACAGGGGCTGGGGACGAGGGGGCCAGCTGGAAAGCCGGATGTTCGCCGCCTTGTTGAAATGGATCGCGTTCTTGTCGCCGAGGGTGTCGGGGTGCGATGCAGGGACGGTATCTTTCCCGGCGACCAGAACGGCGCTTGCCCGGCTTCCGGATTGCGATTGCTCCCGATGCAGCGTGTCGTGCATGCCGCGGACCCATACGGAGCGCAGGGTGTCCCTGGGCTGCACGGGCAGCGTGTCGTTGCGTGGATCGTGCCGCGGCATGGACGGATAATGAAGGCCGGCCGGGACGCAATCGGGCAGTTTGCCGTATTTGCGTTCGAATGCGGGTCGCTCTTCAGGGGCATCGTTATCCATATCATAGAAACGCGCCTTCCCCGTCGCATCGACCGCGATCACTCGGCTGTCGCCAGGAAAAATGATTGCGCGGGCAGTGGGATTGGATGTATGGAACTCCTTTTCCGCCTGGGAAGAAATGGCTGCCCACCTGGCGAGATAGCCGGCGCCGGCGCCGGGGTCGTCCTGTTTCAGCCATGCGGGAAACCGGCCGTATTTCTTTTCGAGGTCATCGATCGTCGGTCCTTGAGGAAATCCGAATTTTTCGACCGATCCGTCGGTGTGAACCACGAGTTCTTTGTGTCGCCCTTCGAAGGTATAGAAAAGCGCTACTTCGGGGTGGGCCTTTTGCATGGCTAGGAAACGTTGCGCGTCCTCATTCGCCTGCAGACATTCTTTCAATGCCGCGACCGCGTCCGCGTAGGTCGGGTCTGCCGGCAACCTATGCATGACCGGTATTCCCAGGAAGACACCGTGATAGGCTGCGGACTCGCTGGAGAGCGTTTCGATATCGATCATCCCGAGGCTTTCATTCAACGTGGGTATAAACCGCTCGCGAAAATCGTCGTGGTAGCCGTCCTTCGTGAAGTCGAGGTGCACCCGGACGGATTGGCCCGAAACCGGGACCTTCAACTTGTAATAGCCGTTCGCATCCGTGGTCGTTTGCAAGCCCGTACTTTTTTCGCGGACCGCAACGCCTGCCAGGGGAGTCTGGCCGGGAAGAGCGATGACGATACCCGCTGCATTGACGAACAGCGGGCCGCCGGTGCGACGGAGGAAGCCGGTGTAGCCGTCACGGAAGGCCACGAGCAGGGTGGCGACGAGGGGCAGGATGAACAGGAATTTGACCAGATGCAAACGGGCGCTGCGCAATTTATTCATCATGACGATGCGTTTTTTCAGCGAGGAAAAATTGAAATTATTGGCCAGCCGGTATTCGGGCTGCCCGACGACTTTCAGCAGATGATACTGATAGTCTTTTTTGTCGAAGCCGTTGTCCAGCACCTTGCGGTCGGCGATGAACTCCAGGTTTTGCCGGATCGAGTGCCGGATCAGCCAGGCAAACGGGTTGTACCAGTTAAGGATCGTCAGCCATTCGGCGAACAGGATATCGACAGTGTGCCGCTGACGGACGTGTACGTATTCATGCAGGATGATCTCCTGCCATTCCGTTTCGGTATGCAGGCTGCGGTTGATATAGATCGCTTTACCGAAAGAAAACGGCGCGATCGCCTCGTCCACCTGGTAGATGTCGCATTCCCCTCCCTGTATCAGGCGTGCGCGCCGGCGCAATTGCCGCAGTGCTATCCAGCGAAACAGGATGCGCGTCAGCAGGAACACCGACCCAAGGAGCATCACACCCAGCAGGACGGTCCACACCGACCAGGTTGAAGCGCGGGCGGCAGGGGCGGGGGTGATCGCCGGCGCATATTGTCCGATCGCGGGTATGAATTGGATGACCAGCGGTTCGCCTCCGGCGTCGCCTTGCAGGGCCGGGCCGATATCGATGAGCGGGATGAGAAACGAAAGTACGGAATACCCGAGGAGGTAGCACCGGTTCATATTGTAAAAGGTCAGGTTGCGCAGCACGAGTCGATAGAACAGCCATAGGGCCGCGAGCGAGCAGGAGAGTTTTATCGAATAGAGGAACAAAGCATGCATAAGGATCGATTTAATCTTTTTTACCTTCGATGAGACCGATGATCTCCTTCAGTTCCCTCGCGCTAAGCTTTTTTTCTTCCACGAAGAAATTGACCAGGGCCTTGTAGGAATCCGCAAAATATTCCTTGACAAAGCCGTTCATGAACCGCTTTTTGTATTCGTCTTCGGAAATGATCGCTTTGTACAGGTATGCATTGCCGATCAGACGGCTGGACAAAAAACCTTTCTTCTCGAGGTTTTTGATCGTCGAGGCGAGTGTCGTGTAGGGAGTACCCGGGGACGGCATATTGTCGAGGAAAAGTTTGACATTCCCCTCGCCCGTCTTCCAGACCGCTTGCATGGCCTCTTCTTCCTGGCGGCTCAATTTTTCCATGATGATTACGAATTTTTCGTAAATCTACGAAGTTTTCGTAAATCTCCAAATAAAAAATGTTCTTTTTCGTTAATCCTGACTGAACGGAGTCAAATTTTTGCCCGGATTCAAATATTTTTGCACGATGAAAAAACCATTTCTCGCCGTTTTGGCCATCGCCTGCTGCCATTTTCTTTCCGCCCAGCCGACGGTACCCAACCGACCCGCCACCGACCCGGCCAACGCAGAGGCGCCCTTTATGCGGTTTCCTACTATCCCACCCTTTCACCTGCTGAAACTGGACAGTTCGACCTACCTGACCAAGGAGGACGTGAAAAAGAACCATCGTACCATCATCATGTATTTCAGCCCGGACTGCGAGCATTGCAAACACCAGACGGAAGCCATTCTTGGCGCCTTCAAAAAATTCAGGGACGTCGAGATCGTCATGGCGACTTACCAGCCTTTCGAGGAGATGAAGCAGTTCGATGCGCATTACCACATTACCGATCATCCGAATATATTGATCGGCCGGGATGAAAAATTTGTCCTGCCTCCTTTCTACAAGATCCGCAGCCTTCCTTACCTGGCCCTTTATGACAAAAAAGGCAAACTGATCACTACCTTCGAGGGCACTCAAAAAGCGGACACGCTCCTGAATGCGTTCAATGAAAAAAGTCGTTTTTAATTTTATCACTCAAATATTTACCAGATGAAAGTTACGGTTGTAGGCGCCGGCGCTGTAGGCGCTACCTGTGCCGATAATATCGCGCGCGCAGCATTGGCCGAGGAATTGGTCCTTTTGGACATTAAAGAAGGTTTGGCAGAAGGAAAAGCCCAGGACATGATGCAGACTGCGGCGCTGCTGGGTTTCGATACCCGAATCACGGGCAGCACCAACGATTATTCGAAAACGGCGGGCAGCGATGTGGTGGTGATCACTTCCGGGTTGCCGCGCAAACCGGGTATGACGCGTGAAGAGTTGATCGGTACCAATGCCGGCATCGTAAAAGGGGTAACGGAGAACATTTTAAAGCACTCG
>DASZYU010000207.1:0-8053 GCA_035545215.1 Puia sp. | reverse complement strand
CAGGATCCATTGGCCTTTCTTGTCCTTGACGCCGATGCCCACCCGGTCGGCATCCGGATCGGTGCCCAACAGGATGTCTGCGTCGATCTGTTGCGCCTTTCTCAGGCCGATGCTCATCGCCTCGCTTTCCTCGGGGTTGGGATAGATCACAGTGGGGAAATTCCCGTCGGGTGTCGCCTGCTCGTCCACCACGTGTACGTTGGAAAAGCCGAAGCGTTGCAGGACTTCGGGTACCAGCTTGATGCCAGTGCCGTGAATAGGCGTGTATACAATCCGCAGATTGTGCTGACGCTCAATGACCTCCGGGTAGACGCTCAAATTGCGGACCATGCCGATATAGGCTTCGTCGATGGCTGCGCCGATCATCGTGATATTCGACTCGCCGCCTCCCCATTTGACCTCGTCGACCCCTGCGATCTTTTCGACCTCGCGGATGACATTCTTGTCGTGCGGCGGCACCAGTTGTCCACCATCGTCCCAATAAGCCTTGTAGCCGTTGTATTCCTTCGGGTTATGCGAGGCGGTGCATACCACCCCGCCCTGGCAATGGAGATGCCGGATGGCAAAGCTTAGTTCGGGAGTGGGCCGCAGCGATTGGAAAAGGAAAACCTTTATTCCATTGGCAGCGAAGACGTTAGCCGTCGTCTCGGCGAAGAAGCGGCTGTTATTCCGGCTATCGTGGGCGATAGCCACACGCACTTCCTTTCCCGGAAAAGAGGCCTTCAGGTAATTGGCAAAACCCTGCGTAGCCATGCCGACGGTGTATTTGTTGATGCGGTTGGTCCCTACGCCCATGATCCCGCGAAGCCCTCCCGTGCCGAACTCCAGGTTCCGGTAGAAGCATTCCGTCAATTCGTTAGGATTCGCTTTTTGCAGGCGCAAGATCTCGTCCCTGGTCGCCTGATCGTAATTGCCCGTTAACCATTTGTCTACTTTCGCCTGTATTGCAGCATCCATTTTCGGTTCGGTTGTTGGTTTCGGGGCCGAATTTCGGAAAAAAATAGTACATTCGTTGTGTTGGTCGCCCGGTTTCTTCCCTTCTCTAAATCCATTGAAAGCCTTCCTTCGGTAAGTATCTCTTGCCATTCACCTAAGCCGCCCTTGCGGCTTGTCCTATGGACAATCATTTTTCCTCTGCGAATGCCCTAAATTTCTGTTAAGGGAATTGACGGCAAAGAATCAGGTGAAATATTTGCAGTAGTTTTTCTGTACCGTTCGAACGATGACCTCAATACCGGAACACGGATGACGATGTATCTGCTTCTTCGGAATAACAAGCAAAGCGGTCCCTATTCTCTGGATGAATTGAAGAGTATGGGTCTGAAGGCCTATGACCTGGTCTGGGTCGAAGGCAGGAGCGCAGCGTGGAGGTATCCCTGCGAGATAGAAGAGCTGCGCAATTTTGCACCCGCGGTCGAGGAACAACCGTTCGACCGCTTTTTCAGGAAACCCGGGCAAAGCTCCGTCGCCGCCGTCGGAGGGTCCAGTGGGACTACCGGTGTCGTAGCGCTGAATGGAACCGTTGAAGCCACTGGCGTTGCCACGTTCAACCGTTCCGGCGAGCCGGCTCTCGGATCTCCCGCGCTCAACCGCTCCGGTGATATCGCCACTGCGGCCGTCGCGCCCGCCGCGTTCGCCGCTCCGAATGGCAACGGGCTCTCCATCAAACCGATTGCTGAAACGCCTGCTGCGCCGGGCGAATCACCGGTCTTCACGGGCAAACGCATCATCTATGTCAATCTGCCTGCGGGTCGGCCGGTAGTCACACCTGTTCGCGAAACGCCGGTACGCGAGACGCCCGCGGAAAAGCCGCGGGTCGCAGAGACCGCCATGTCTCCGATGGTTCCTGCGATCGAGGATTATCCTTCCCTGCGCGAACGCGCGGGCGCTTCGGCTGTGGAATTTGCACCCCGCCGCAACGACAGGAGGTCCGGTAAAAAGAACGACCGGCTGTTGCGCATCGCGGCGGTCGGCGTCTGTATCGTGGCGCTGCTGGCCGCCGGAATTTTCATCGGTCTTTCGTTGAATAAGGAATCACTCGGCATACAGCACCGGATCGCAGGCCGGCCTGCTACCATCCAGGCCACACAGGCCGTTCTGCATTCAACGGCCCAAACACCGGTGAGCACGGCAGCCAATGCTGCCGCCCCCCTGTCTAACCCGGAACGATCGGGGACCGCCCCAGCGGTAACGACCGGTTTGCTGCCTGTCGATGGTCCGGCAAAGACGTCTGTTGGAAAACCCGTAAGGACGCGACGGCCGAAAGAAAAAGAAAGCGACCGGACGGCACAGTTGGCGATGCCGCCGGTGACGAAGGATTCTGCGCTGACCGTGGCCGTCGAATCGCGGGAAGCGGTGCATCGGACAGACGTTCAGAACACGCCCCCGGATGAAAAACAGGCCGCCAGGGCTTCCATCGCCAGCCAGGTTTCGGTGGGCGCCAACGGGTACTCTGTCGGTACGTTTGGCGGTATCAACGGTCTCCAACTGACGGTGAGCAATAAATCGACTTACCCGCTGGACCTTGTCGTCGTCGAAGTCCAGTATATCCAGGCCAATAAGAAGATCTACAAAACGGAGAACATTTATTTCCGCGATATCGGACCGGGCGCTGCCATGATGCAGGAAGCGCCGAAGAGCTCGCGTGGTATCCGGGTGCAATGCAAGATCACCTCGATCAGTTCGAAAGAGCTGGGTCTCTCCTATTCGGGGATCTGATGCACCGGTTAACCTTTTGATCACTAAGATTTTCTCTATTTTATTCTGTTTGGCACAGTAGTTGGGAATGGTAGCCTGCCTCGAACCCCCGCAGTTCAGTTTCTCTATTAGAAGCCAGTTAAAGACAAGTATGCGTTTGCCTGACGGAATGCCTTCGGCATCCGCAGACAGCCTCGTCCATTAACTATCGAATCTTAAAAAACTTGAACCGGTATGAGAAGCGCGATCGTACAATTGTTTTTGGTAATAGTAGGCGTTTCCGGCATTCATGCGGTTAGACTGCTACAAACTTCTTCTTTCCACGTCCGGCTGCTCCCTTTCAACGCGGCCGATAGGGTCTGGGCCATCCAGGGGAAAGATTCCATTCAAATGACCAATGTCAACGGGGAATACATCGTCCGGTCGGTTAAACCCGGTTCCTGGCAGGTTTCAGTGGAAGCCAACGGGCCTTACCGGAATGCTTCCTATCGTGCGGCAAATATCAAACCCGGCACGGATATCGATCTCGGCGAGATCCGTCTCCTAAAATAGGCTATCTTGTGGCGGACAACGTTCCCCAATGAAGAAGATTCTTCTTTTCGGCGCCGGCAAATCGGCGACGAGCCTGATACATTACCTGATCTATATTTGTGTGGCGCGCGACTGGCGTCTCACGGTTGCGGAAACCAACCTGGAGCTGGCGCTTTCAAAGATCGGACATGCTCCGCAGGCGTCCGCCGTTCTCCTGAATGCCGATGATGACAACGCGCGCGACGTCCTTGTCGCCACCTCCGATATCGTCATCTCGCTGTTGCCTCCTTCGCTGCATTGCCGGGTTGCGCTTTCCTGTCTGAAGCACAACAAGCACCTGCTGACGGCCTCTTATCTCGATTCGGATATCCGCGCATTGGAAGCTGATATCCGTCAAAAGGGATTGCTGTTCCTGGGCGAGATGGGTCTCGACCCGGGCATCGACCATATGAGCGCGCTGCAACTCATCCGGCAGATTAAAAGCCATTCCGGCGTCATTCGCGCCTTCCATTCGCATACCGGCGGCCTGGTAGCCCCCGAAAGCGATGACAACCCCTGGCACTACAAGATCAGTTGGAACCCGCGCAACGTGGTGCTGGCAGGCGCCGCCGGCGCCACCTACCGGCAGGACAACAAGGTTGTCACTCGAAGCTACGCGGACTTGTTCGAAAGGACCGGAACCGTGACGCTGGAGGACATCGGTACCCTCGCCTGGTATCCGAACCGCGATTCCCTGTCCTATATTCCGCTGTACGATCTGGAAGAAGCCAGCACCTTCATCCGCACCACCCTGCGCTATCCCGCCTATTGCCGCGCCTGGTCGGCAATCGTTCGCGCTGGTCTGACCGATGACAAGACGCCGCTCAACCCTTCCGGGCTCGATCTAGCCGGCTGGGCGGCGCCGTTGCGGCCATTGGTCGATACGGAGAACCGCGAACAACTCGAATTCCTCGGTCTTTTCGACAGGACGCCGGTCCCTCTTACGGCGCGCACGTCGGCGGACATCCTGCAACACGTGCTCGAGACCCGCCTGGCCATGCAACCTGCGGACAGGGACATGATCGTGATGATCCACGAAATTGCGTTCGAACGCGAAGGCAGGAATTACCAGGCAAGAAGCACGCTCGTCGTAAAAGGGGAAGACAGTCTCCATACCGCCATGGCGCGCACCGTTGGCCTGCCGCTGGGCATCGCAGCCGTACTCGTCCTCGACGGCCGCATTCCATTGACGGGTTTGCATATTCCGATCCTCCCCGAGATCTATGAGCCGGTGTTGGAAGCGCTGAGCCGCCAGGATATCCGATTCGATCATACCGTTCACCCCGCTTAATTGGTGTCGATGCTCAGCGTGTTCAGTATCCTGTAATTGATATCGCGGAAGAAGATCTTGTATTTCCCTTTGCGCAAATACAGCAGGTAGCGAACACTCCCCATAGCCGTCTTTCCGCCGGGCGTATAGGTCTGATCGGCGGGCACCAGCTGCCAGGGCGTGTTGTCGTTGGCGTCGATCTCTTTTTGATAGTACGCCTGCACGAAAAAAACATCTTTGGAAGGCGCCTTGATATAGGTACGTTGCCGCAACCCGTCGAGACTGAGCCAGGTGGGCCGGCCGTCAACCCACGTTGTCGGCGGGTGGATCACGCACAGGTCGTACAGGTCTTTGTCCGTGACGTTCACCGGCGCGTTATCAATCAGCGCGATAGACGGTTCGGTCAGGTGGAATTTCGTGGTATAGGCCTGATAGATGACCCGTCCATATCCGAAATTGCTTTCCTCCGTCATGTCCGTCTGGTCGATGGTCAGCGGCTCGATACCCGAAAGACGCCAGAAAGCGAGCCCCATCGGAATGTGTCCGTCGATCGGTTTTTTTGCGATGTGCGTCAGCGATGCATGCACCAGTATTTTTGCCTTCGGATCTTTTTGGAGGATGGCATACAGGTTGGCGGCCCGGACCGAGTCGCGCTGATCGGCCGTGTGCTCCGCTGCCGCGGTGTCTTCGTAAGATACCAGGGTGAAGCCCATCTCCAGCGCCCTCCGCATCAACTCGCCCGCTACCGGTTCGCAAACATAATATCCGGAATGCATCCCCACCGACCCGAGCCGGTGATTGGAAAAATTGTCCAGCATCTCCATCGCGAGATAACGGAAGCCCATGTGATAAAAGTCCGCCAGCAGCGACAGCGTAAAGGCCCGGTGCAACGGCTTGGAGAACGATTCGTTGATCATCACTACCTGCCGGTCTTTTGCCGCCAGGTGGATATAACGGCGTGCGTCGACGTGAACGATGTTTTCGAGCCCGGCCGCCGTGCGATAGATCTTTCGTCGCGTGGCCTGGTCGATCGTGTCATAGGTCTTTACCAGGTATTGCAGCGCGGTCCGGTAGTCCTCCGCAAACGCAAAATACTGGCTCACCTCGTCATAGAAGCCCTTGTCCGAATAGATGCGGCGGAATTTTTCTTCGTCCTTCAGCGCGTGATAAAGGGGAAAGAGATAGTGGATATTGCCCCTGGGCGTCAGCGTCATCACCTTCAGCCGGGGGCTATATCCCGTGGGGATGGAGTCCCGGCAATAGTTCTTCAGTTTGATCACCGGCGCCGAGAGCTCGTCCTGTGCGACGATGCGGGCCGGGGAAAGGAGCAACGCGGCCGGCAAGCTGATCTGCAGCAGGAGCCGTATATAAGATCGGGTCAATCCGGACATTTCGCCGCAAAATAGAACAACTCTTGTTAAAAGAACCCGAAAATGGCGCGCGGCCTGCCGGCCGATCGCTCACAGCGTTGCAAGATTCTTTTGACGAAGCTTTCTTTTATAACCAGCAAGCGTCGCCCAATACGAGATCCAGCAGGCCATCTCTGACAGCGCCAGTATCGCCATTATGCCGGGCATAACGTCCCGAACGGTCGCGTTAAGCGCGATGACAAGGACGTTCAGCGTGCAATAAGCGATCCCGATGCCGAATGTCGGCCGGTTATTCTCCTGTGCCACTGCCGCCGCCTCCGTGCCGAGGATCGAATCGGCATCCCAGGAGGCAATTTCGTTCCGCAGCGAGCCGGCGATCCTGGTAACCACAACGAATTGCCACAGCTGGCCAAAGAGCGGGATCAACTGCAGCCACACCTGGCCCGGCGGCATTTGCCTGTTCTCCAACCTGATCGTCCGAAGCGTATTTTGTTCGGTCATCAGAAAGAGGATGGCGATGAGTACGAAGACTACCAAAAGGATCAGCTGAAGCGACGCGCCGCCTGGATTGATACTCGGTTCCACGGTAATGAATAGTTTGACTAAATATACTCGATTTTAGGCCAATTGGGCCAGCAGCCGGCGCAATTCTTTGACGCCGGAGGAGGCGGGTTGTTCGATCGTGACGAGGTTCCGGACAGGCGACGTATAAGGTATTTTTTTGTCGACGATAAATTTTGGAATGTCCGGCCGGGCAAGGTCCACGAGTCCGGCCGCCGGATAGACCACCAGCGAGGTGCCGACGATGACGAAGATATCAGCCGATCGGACCAGCGGTACCGCCTGTTCGATCATGGGTACGGGTTCTTCGAACCAGACGATATGCGGACGCAATTGTCCGCCGTCCTCCGCGCGTTGTCCCAACTGCATGTCCTCCCTGATTTCGTACACCGGCGTCTCGTTTTTTTCGCTGCGCATCTGGAAGATCGAACCATGCAGATGCAGCACATGGGTGGACCCTGCGCGCTCGTGCAGATCGTCGATGTTCTGAGTGATGATGTGGACATCGAATTCTTTCTCCAGCGCCGCCAGCCCGGTATGCCCCTCATTCGGCGCGGCCTTCAGCACGTCCCTGCGGCGCATGTTGTAAAAGTCCAGTACGAGTTTGGGATCCCTTCGCCAGGCGCGCGGCGTCGCCACTTCCGTCACGTCGTATCCTTCCCAGAGACCGTCGGAATCGCGAAAGGTCCTGAGCCCGCTCTCCGCGCTGATGCCCGCTCCGCTGAGGACGACCAACTTCTTCTTTGTCATGACACAAATTAAATAAAACTCCCCACAAAGCGCGGGGAGTTTACGGGAGCCCCAGGCGGGTAGAATTACCGGCGGGTCACGGACAGCGACCGGGCCGTTTCAACGAGGTTGACGAATTCATGCCGGTACCCTTCCGGGTCGGTTCCGGTCGCATTCCGCGCCAAACCGGCTACCTGCTGCCAGTCGGAATTCTCTTTGAAGGCCGAATTGCGCAACAGCATCCCGTACTCCGCCACCGCCGCCGCGAAGCGAAGATTGATGGAAGCGTTCTCCACCGGAACAAACGACTTTGCGACCGGCCTCGACAGCAATTTGCTGATTTCTCCGTCCGGTTCTTTGTACCGCAATTTGATCGTCAGCCATTCATCCGGATCGGTTCCTTCCGGCTGCGGATAGTCATAGTCGAAATAGTTGATCAGCTCTTCGATGCGAACCGCTCCGGGGGGAGGCAGGACGCCGTCGCGGATAAAACGGCGCACATTGCTGTAGGAAGCGGCGTCGACGTCGATCGAAAATGTCGACAGCGGGTCGCGCGTGACGCTCAGGAACCGGTTCTCCTCGATATGCGCATATCCCTCGCCATCGCACGCCGCAGGATGCTGTTATTTCTCGCCGGCCATCTCCATCACGACCTTCCACTCCGCGTCCGTCACGGGCTGGACGGAGAGACGGCCGATACGCACCAGCGCCATCTGCGACAGGCGGTGGTCGGCTTTCACCTTGTCCAGACTGACGGGATGCTTTAATCGCCGCAACGGCTTCAGGTCGACGGCGACCCATCGCTCGTCGTCGGTCGTAGGATCCTGGTAGGCTTCCCTGGCGACCTTCGCGATAC
>DASZYU010000206.1:0-32828 GCA_035545215.1 Puia sp. | reverse complement strand
CACATGATTCCGGTCATCCCAAAAAAATTTAGCGTCGTCACCACCCCTTCTTCCGGCCGTCGCGCCGGCCCCCTATCCCACCGTCAATGGGGATTATAATACTCAAATCGCCGTTCACGCGCGCGTCTTGGAATCTTCTATTCAATCAGTTGTCGCCTGGCATGCTTTTTTTACCCGGTAAGTCCAAACTTGATTTATGGAAACACTTACATCCAGGCAAACCGCCGGCGTACTGTCGGATTTGATCAGGATCAACAACGACCGGATAGAAGGTTACGAAAAGGCCCTCAAGGACTTGAAACCCGAGGATAATGACCTGCGGCTCATTTTCCTGAAAGCCATCGATCAAAGCAGGAGCATCCGTCTGGCCCTGGGCAAAGAGATCCAGGTGCTGGGTGAAGATGTCCCTACCGGCACCTCCGGCAGTGGTTCTATTCACCGGGCATGGCTGGAATTGAAAGCCACTTTCACCGGCCACAACCGGCATTCGATCCTGGCTAGCTGCGAATTCGGCGAAGATGCCGCACAGAAAGCCTACGAGTCGGCGCTGGAAAGCGAGTACTTGCCCGAGTACCTTTCGGCGATCGTGCTGCAGGAAAAACAGGAGTTGAAGATCGTGCACGATGAAATAAAAGCGCTCCGCGATCAAAGCGCGTAGGGGTCGGTTTCCTGCCTAACTCCCGTACTTTGATGTAAAAAATCGACGTATTTCCCATCATCAAAAGTTATTACCATACCGAAATGCCTTTCCGCTTTTCGTCACTACACAAGGAACGGAATAGCACCAGCCATCCGGATATTCCAGCAGCGTTTTCCAAATCAGTCGCGAAGTACGGCCGTCCCTTGCATACACATAATCATAGCTGTAAAAGATCGTGCCGCCCACACCGGTGACGCCATCCAGGACAGGCCAGGCGTACGGGGCGGCTACCCCGAGTCCCGCCTGCCACACGAACGCGCCATTGACGGCATTGTAACAATACAGGTAAAGGTGGCCACTGATATACAATAAGGAATCCTGGCAATTGATCGTCCCGGTATATCCCTCATCCATCCCAATGGTTAATTTCATTGCTCCGGTTGCCGTGTCCCGCACCTCCACGAGGTCATTCTTGTCATAACAGTTGCTTTCAAAAGCATACACATTCCCAAGTGCCGCATCGACACTGATCGACGCCGTAGACGTATAATAATCGTAAAAGGCCGGGACCAGTTTCCAAAGAAGCGCCGTCGTCTGCCGGTCAAAGGCCTCCTCATATCCATTATAATCATAAACGATTACTTTGCCATCGGTTATGGCCGGCAAAATAATGGTGCGGTAATCGATCCGCCAGATCATTCCACCGGTGCCCGGATCGATCGAAAACAAGGTATTGTTACTGACAAAATAGAGTACGTTCCTGCTTAGGTAAAGCGTCCCTCCATGTGTCGCAACATTGGAACTGTCCGGGTGAAAGGTCCAGCGAACGGCGCCGGTCTTTGCATCATAGGCTACTGGCGGGCTCAATTGGGTTGCCATATAGATAAGACCGTTGGCGGCATAGATGTCCGACGCGCCGATATTGGGGTTTAGATTGACCGACCACTGCTCTCTTCCGTTGGTGTCCACCGCATGAAGGATCAAATTGCTGTCGCTGGTCGCTATATAGATCAATCCCTGGTAGTATAATACGGATCTGAAAACCATACCTCCCAGCATCGTATGCCATTTGACAACCCCTGTCTGCGCATTCAGTGCGTATAGGCTATAATTCCTTCCAACATACAGCGTCATCGCCGAATCGGCCACCGGGGCCGGCTGGCCATTGCTCGCCGTATCGTGAGGCGGGTTTACAGGCGGAGTAACAGGCTGTAAGGAATCTGTCTTTTGACACGCCACCGCCGCAAAGCCAATGATCCAAAAAAGGACAGGTATTTTTCGCAGGGAAAACAGGTGCTTGAGGCGCATAAGGATTTCAAAATAAACAATAGTTCGTACAGTTGCAATGCCTTGCTGCGTAGCCGGTCCAAAGCCTGGCAGATTTGGGGGAGCTTCGTCATGCACAGATCTGGCGGACCAGCGCACTTATCGGTTAATCTGCGCACTTATTGCTCAAATCGGCGCAGTTATCGAAAAAGCGCGAATTGCCGGTTACGCCAAACACGCCTCCGGTTTTTGCCCATGCAAAAAGCCACCGTTTCCGGTGGCGCCTGCGGGAAAGCTCTTCGCCCGCTACCAGTGAATATTCTTCTCGATGAACCCGATCAGTTGGTCCCCCATCGCTTTCTGCTCTTCCGTTTTCGGATGACCCGGTGTATTCTTGTAAGGGATAAAAAGAGTAAATACCATCGGGTCCTTCAACTCCTCCACCGCCTTCTGAACATAACCCGGCCACGGCGAACCCGCACGCGTAATATCCATGTTCCCCAGCATGCAAATGATCCTGGCCTTTGGATACACCTGCCGCACCTTCCGCACAAAATTCCGGTACGACCCGGCAATGAAGTCTTCGCTCGGCCGCTGCGTTCCAAATCTCCGCTTGAACTGTTCGTTGTTCGGCATATTTGTGATCCAGGCATCGTTCTGGAATAAATTGATCACTACGAGGTCAGGGACATACTTTGAAAAGTCCCACCGGCTGGTCGAGTCCGTAGGGTCCAATCGGTTGTACATCTCCGGCATGATCAGGGGAAACCAGCTCACCATGACGCCAATACCGCTTTTGGCCGTATAATGACATTGCGCATGGAAATGCCTCGCAGTGATGGCGGCGTAGCTGTCATAGTTGTTTTCATAATATCCGATGGGAGAATCTCCCGCCCGGTCCTCGATCGCGTACCCGCAGGTGATCGAATTACCAAAAAACTCCATCTTCCTCGTCGCCTTCTTCGGAGGGTCGACCAGCACCGTCCTGTTTCCGGACACAAATCCATAGAACCAGGTTTTCCCCTTGTCCCACTCCGTCCGCTTGAATAGCTCCACCGAATGCCTGCCTTCCGGCAGCCCCGCGGCCAGCACATATTTCCTCCTGGAACCATCGGGGTGCAGCTTCCCCGTCACCTTACCGTCCACGATAATGTTGTAATAATTGGAGGTATCCTGATCCTTCAGGTCCGCCGACAGGCCTGTACCTTTGAAGACGATCCCGACGGAGGTGCCGGGCCACATCAACTCCGCAGCATCCTTCGTCATTTGGATCCTGCCTTCATACGAAATATGCCCGTCAGCCGCAGGGATAAATAAAGATTGCGGGTAGCCTACGCCGAAAGGGAGGCAAAAGAACAGGACGAGTAACCGGGGGATGCTTAGCATAGCCCGCAATCTACAAAAACATTTCGGCTCACAGAACAGCCGGACGGATCGTAGACGGTTGCCGCCGGTGTCACCCGGTCACTCGGCTTTCCAGACATTATTGGCGCGGTTCTCATCCGGTAATACATGATCGGGATCGAGTTCGACGGATGTCAGCTTCGTCGTCGACGGATACTTGAAAGTCCAGCTGCCGCCGCGTTCCCATATGTCCACCGGAAGCCTGACCACCTGCGAATTACCGGAAGCATCGCCGATCTTGACGATCACCGGCATGGCCATCCTGTCCAGGTTGTCGATCGTGATCAGCGCTCCCTTTGCCGAGTCTCCATCCACATATTTGACGGAGGTGACGGCCTGGTCAAGTTTGTCATTGGTAAAGAACCACTCTTTCCAGAACCAGTTGAGGTTTTCCCCGGTGGCGCTGTTGATCGTTCGGAAGAAATCATCCGGCTGCGGGTGTTTGAATGCCCAGCGCCGGATATATTCCCGGAATGCATAGTCAAAGCGGTTACTGTCGACAATAACATCCCGCAACAGGTTGAGGCCTGCAGCGGTTTTCACATAATAGGCGCCATAGCCTCTCAGGTTCATGGCTTCCGGCGGCGTCATCAGCGGGTCTTTGTCCCTTGAAAACGACCGGTACATGGCTTCCGGATTGGGTTTTCCATAATATTCGCCGTTGTTGAACGCCCGCGTGGAGAACTCGTTAATGAACGTATTCAGACCCTCATCCTGCCACATGAAACGGCGCTCATTGGACCCGACGATCATGGGGAACCAGTTATGACCGATCTCGTGCGTAATATCTCCCCAAAGCCTGCCTTTTGTCAGCGTGGACTGGCAGAAGATGATACCCGGATATTCCATACCCAGCGCGACACCGGCCACGCTGACGGCGGAGTTCCAGGGGTATTCGAAATATAGGTCCGAATAGATCTCCATGCTCCGCTTCAGGTATTCGGTCGACCGGCCATAGCGATCCTTCCCCGCGGCTTCGATCGGATAGGCCGATTGAGCGATTGCCGGGCGACCGGAAGGGAGATTGACCTTCGCTGCATCCCAGATAAATGCCCTGGAGGCGGCCCAGGACACATCCCGGGTATTGTCCATTCTAAAATGCCACGTGAGGGTACCCGTCGTTTTAGGACGGCTTGAAGACTGGCCCACTTCTTCGGGCTGGACGATCATCACGGTCGTGTCGCTTTTTCGCGCCTTGGCCAGCCGTTCGATTTCCCTGGCAGTCAAGACTTCCTGGGGGTTCTGTAGATCGCCCGATCCCACGACCGTCATATCGGCCGGCGTCGTCAGGTAATAATCGAAATTGCCGTATTCACAATAGAACTCCCCCAGGCCCATATAAGGAAGCGTGTTCCAGGATTCGACGTCATCATAAACACACATCCGCGGGTACCATTGCGCGAGCTCGTAGACGATGCCATGACTGGTGGTCAGTCTACCCATGCGGTCGGCGCCATACACCGGGATGGCGAAACTGTATTTCACCCGCAGCCTGATCTTGTCGCCCCCGGGTTTTACGGGCGAGTGTAACCGCACCATCATACGGGCGTCGCTGATGACTGGCGCCACGGTGTAGGTTTTCGCATCGTACGTTATCTCGACAGACTCGATATGATAGCCACCCTTCGAAAAACCCTTCACATCGAAACGGTCGCCGGTCACCGGGGTCGTAGCAGCCCCCCTGCTGTCCGGGCGGAAAAGGTTCTGATCCAGTTGCAGCCAAAGATAATCCAGCCTGTCCGGGCTATTGTTGGTGTAATTGATCGTAACGTCGCCCATAACCGTTGTGTCCTGCTCGTTGAGCGTCGCTCGGATCAGGTAGTCGGCCCGGTTCTGCCAGTATCTGGGACCCGGTTGTCCGCTCGCGCTCCGGATCTCATTGCCGTCGCTCCTGAAAAAGTACGGCCCGAACAGTTCGTGAGGGTCATAGTTGGAAGTCGTTTGCGCAAACGGGTGCGCCGAAGGCAGAGCGGCCAGCACCAGGGCTGCAGCGGCTAATCGATATATCCTTTTCATACGGCTAATATAAGGAATATTAACGCCGCGTGGGACCTGCCCGCCGCCCCGAGGTTTCCAGGCCGCGCCAAACAAAACTTTGGCGATGTTGATATTATGATTACATTTAATTACATCTTTATCTTCTGAATCGATCTTACCTCCCCCTTTATTCATTAACGCTTAAACTCAAAATCGATGAAACTTTCGAGAATTAGCAGTTCCCTGCTTTGCGCAGGGATGGCGCTCTTCCTGGCATCCTGTGGGTCCGGTGGCAACGAAAAAACAGCGACGGCGGACTCCACTGCAGCAGCCGACTCCGCTGCAAAAGCACAAGCCGCCAACACGATTGTTACGACCCCGCAGAATGTAGTGGTCATAACGCACAAAGTAGCAAACTACGCGAAATGGGTGGCTGCCTATGACGCCCATGACTCTGCCCGGCTCGCCAATGGACTGCACAACTATGTGATTGGCCGCGGGCTGGAAGATTCGAATATGGTCATCGTTGTCCTGAAAGCCGATGATACCGCCAAAGCCAAAGCGTTTGAAAAGGATCCGGGTCTCAAAGTGGCGATGAAAAAAGGAGGAGTGCTTGGCGCACCGACGATGTCCATGTTCACCGAAACCTGGCAGGATACAGCGAAGGTCGAGACCAACCTCCGCGCCGCGACCATGTTTACCGTCAAAGATTGGGATGCATTTGTAAAGGCATTCGAACAGGGCAAGCAGGCGCGTGCCGACAATGGGATCGCGGCCCGCGTCCTCGGACATGACCTGGACGACAACAAAAAGGCATCCGTGGTGGCAGCCATATTGGATTCTGCCAAAGCCTTCGCCTATTACAGATCCGATGAATTTAAACACGTAAGAGACACAGCCGGCGTAGTCAGCGAACCCTCCAGGTTTGTGTTCCGGATCATAAAGACGTACTGACCAACCCCCATCGATAGATAGACAAAGATGAAGCATACGCTTCATCTTTTTTTTGCGGGCGCCGGGACGACCGCGAACAGCTTTATCGTTTCTTCACCCACAGGTCGTACGACAAGTGCAAACTCAGGCTGTTATTCTTTTTGTCATTCGTTTGCCCCGAAACCGTCACCGGCGCATAGACCGAAATGCCCTGCTGGTATTGGATGGCGACGGTGATCCGCTTCCAGGTAAAGTCCGATTCCACAAGCACCCGCCAATCGGACCGTTTCACCGACCCATACGCTGCGCCATCCGTTTTCAAATTGATGATGGTGCTTCCCAATGTCGAATCCGCACCGATGTTATTGGAAGGATGCCAGATCGTCGTCTTCTGCCCCACGCCTCCCCATAACCGCGAATATTGCAGGCCGGCGCCTAACCACATCGGCCCGGCGACCCGGTAATGTACGCTTAGAGGGATGTCGGCATAATACAGCTTTTGAAGTTTCACAGCGTTGTAACGAAGATAGACGGCCAGCGGGGTAATGCTCACCGTATCGCCTCCCGTCTTCGACAAGGCCAACGCGCTGGTGTATTGCGGCGCGTTGAAACGGACGGCCCCCTCCACGTATAGCCGGTCGTTTTTATAGAGCCTCCAATACGGTGCTGGAATATAATCTGTCAATTGCCCGCTTCCCCCGCTGACATTGTAGGGGGCATGCTGCTGGTTCCCCATCGGGAAGGTCTTGGAAAGCGTAACACCGGCAGACATTGTCCAGCCCTTGCCTGACGACAGCGGATGGCCGTTTCGCGGGTTCTCTTTCCCATTGCCGCCCGCGGGCGCAGCATTGCCACCCGCTTTTGCAGCTCCTCTCCCGGCGGCAGCCTTCGCCAGGAAGTCTGCGGCCTTCACATAATGCTCGCTCCTGCCGGCCCCGATGCTTGCGAGTCTAACCGCGCTCTGTTGTCGTGGCGTGCCCGGACCGGGCAGACCACTGTGTCGACTATCCGCGTTCGACCCTTGCGCGTTCAACCGCCGCCTATCCGTGTTCGACCCTTGCCCGTTCAACCGCCGCCTATCCGTGTTCAAGCCTTGCGCGTTCCCCTGCCTATCCGCGTTCAACCGCCGCCTATCCGTGGCCCCTTCGAGTTCCGAAGCCCCATCCCTGCGCCTCGCCATGCCTTGACGTTCATGCCCTGCACGAGCGCCCCTCTCCCCTCCCGCAAGCCTATCCCCCGCCGCCGCATCCTTCACCGCCCCCGACGCACCACTTCTTTCAGCAGCCGCCCGTTCTGCTCCCGACGCACCGCTTTCCCCCGCCGCCGCATCCTTCACCGCCACCGCCGCGCCACTTCTTTCAGCAGCCGCCCGTTCTGCTCCCGACGCACCACTTTCCCCCGACGCACCACTTTCTCCGGACGCACCACTAGCCCCCGCCGCACCACTTCTTCCGGCGGCCTCCTGCCCTACACCCGAACCCGTCTTCCCGCTTGCCACTCCTCGCACCGCCCGGAACACCCTATCCTGCCGCTCGCTCCCCATCTTTCCGTCCTGCCTTCCGGAATGCCCGCGCCGGCTCATCACCATCACCAGCACGACCGCCGCGCACAACACCAGCCCTGCCGCCGGGAACAGCGGACCGCGAAACCTTGGTTTGACGGCCTTCACGACAGGCAGACGCGCATCCAGTTCCGTCCGCATCCGCTCCCAGGCGTCGTCGACGGAAGGGATCGGTATCGGCGCCTCTCCTTCGGAAAAATAGATCGGTGGTTTATTTGGCTCCTCCATGGTTATTCGTTAAAGTGTCGTTTAACAATAGATTTCAACCGCTGCCTGCTCTCGCTCAAGTGCCACTTCACGGTACCGTCGCTGATGGACAATTGCGACGCGATCTCCTTTATGGAATATCCCTCCAGGTAGAAAAGATTACAGATCACGCGCGTCGCGGGCGGCAGGCGATCCAGCAACAAGTAAAGGTCTTTCCCATCCAGCGAGGAGAGGGGATGATAGGAAACATCGGCTTCGGTATCCTCCAGCCCGATCATCGGATCGGATTGTCCGTACGATGCCACCCGGTTCTTGAATTTGTCTATCGCCGTGTTTCGGACGATCGTGTATACCCAATTGAAGAATTTTCCCTTCTCCGGCCGATAGGCTGAAATATTTTCAAAGACTCTTAGCATCCCGTCATTCACCGACTCGATCGCCTCGTGATCATTGGCAAAAAATCGCCTGCATAGGCAGAACAGGGGTACATACAACTGCTTATAAAGCCGTTCCTGACTCTTTCGGTCATTCTTCAGACATCCCTGTATGAGTGGTTCGAATCCTTCCAATCCCGCTATTTGTTGAAAAATATGAAATCCCGGGGGTATTAGCCCCGGGAAGGATTAATCGGCTGGAAACGGATCTCACCGGCTGATCTGCAGCGGAGCGATCGTCACCCCCGAAGAATACGGCCAGGTAAAGCTGTCGCCGGTATCCGTTACCACGAGGGTACCCTGGTAGCTGGTATTGCTCGCGTTTTGGAAGGGGATCCGGTTGACGTTCACCTGGAAAGGATAGGTGCCGTTAGGCAGTTTTGTATTTTGCTGCGGGTTCAGGAAGATATACGATGTCGCCGGGTTCAGCGCGCCGTTGCAATCTCCTACTGACCCGGAAACCACTTCATGCAGGGTAATCGTGATCGGCCCGGGTACATTGGGCCCGATCTCTTCGGTATAGACAAACGACGGGAAACATGGACCGCTGTTGACCGAACGCACCAGCAGGACCAGGTTGCCGGCCGAATCCGCCACGGGCGCGATCAAAATCTGATCTCCCGCCAGCGATAGCGTATCCCCGGACGGCGGGGGAGGAGGAACATACACGCTATCGGCCACATACACGACGCCCGTACTGCTATCGCCCGAAGCAGTGCTGTCGGAGCCGTAATAAGCCGTGACCTTGTATTGTCCCGGGTTCGCAAACAGGACCATCGCCTGTCCCTTCCCCGGCGTCACATGCACGGCCGCGGACGGACTAATCGACCAGCGGACCGATAAGGCCGCAACCCCCGACGGCAGCGAAGCCACCATAGGCTGGCCTTTCTGAACGCTTGCACTGGACAGCGATAATTTGGCATTGCCCTGGCTTGCCGTAGTATTCCGGCTTCCATCCTTGTTACACGAAAAGAGGACCCAGCTGAATAAGAGGGCTATGCCCAACGATAGACGAAGTTTCATAAAATAATCGATTGTTGAAGGATTTACTGTTCCGCCGCCCGAAAAGGTTGGGTAGAACCAAAAAAAATCCGCTCGGTTGCCTGCCGGCAAAACCGCTTTAATAAATCGAGTGGATTCTTGCCGATTTGTTTCAATTTTGCCTTATGGGCATGATCACGTCTGACATCAAAGCGTTTGTCAACCGGACAAAACTGGGCTTCGTTGCCACCGTCTGCCCGGACGGCAGTCCCAACCTTTCACCCAAAGGGACCACGCTGGCGTGGGATGGCGACCACCTGGTCTTCGCGGACATCCATTCTCCCGGTACGGTTGCAAACCTGAAAACCAATCCTTCCATCGAGATCAACGTGGTGGATATCTTCACCCGGAAGGGCTACCGGTTCAAGGGACGGGCCGACGTCTTAATCGAAGGACCCGTCTTCGATGAGGTCGTTGCATTTTATAAGGCGGCAGGATCAAAACACGCCATCCGGAGTATCGTCCGGGTAAAGGTGGAACGGCTACAACCGGTTTGGTCGCCGGCGTATGACGCGGGACTAACCGAAGAGGAGGTCAAAAAGAGATGGGTCGACTATTGGGATGCGCTGCGCTAGGCAGGCGAAAATACTAATTTTATTAGCAGATCTTTAACGCGCCGCCTCTACACCCGGCACGCGCTTTTTTTCCTGGGTTATAACATCTAAATTTGCTTTCCCAACCACCGAAAAGGCCATGAACAACCCGTCAAAGGAAATTGTCACCATTTCCGTACCGAAAGGCGATCTGGACAACGACTACACTTTTTTTGAAGACGGAAAGATCCGTCACAACTACGACCAAAGCGCTTACAAGACCGGTTTGGAAGCCTGGATCACCGCGAACGGAGTTCCCGCCGGCGACCGCGAGAAAATTCTCAAAGAATGTCCCCCCGAGTTCAAAGCGAAAATATCGGCAATCCTCAAACGCTGATCGACCGGCGCAACTTAATCACAGCCCCTATGGCATCCGGATAAATTGCACTATCTTACCTGCCATTGCCCCGACCGGATTATGTTGCAGCCATCTATCATAAGACGCTACCCCCTCCTCCTTGCCTGCGTTTGCGTCCTTTCGCAGACGCAATGCACAAAATCACACCCGAGCCCTGCGCCGCCCGTTACATTGGTCAAGCCACCCAAATCGATGCAGGTCATCGAGGGTAATCCGCTGGTTGGAGGGATCAATCTCAACCTCCCCGATACCATCGTCGTGCGTATCCTGCCGAACGATCCGTCCGACGCGGAAAAATACTTCTTCTCCTGTTCAGCAAGTGATTCGACAGGTGTCCTGCAGTTCATGAATCCGGAATGGGACAGCGGTGGCGTAAATGTGAGCATGTTCTGGCAGACCGGGCGCCAGTCCCCGAGACAGGACATCAAATGCTATTTGCTTTCCAATTGCGCGGCGACAAAGGGCTGCGAGTTGTTGGATTCCGTGACCATCTCGGCCGCCATTAAACAACCCTGGACCAATGTTTTTTCCGGTTCCGGGACCTTGACCGACATCCGTTTTATCAGCGATCACACAGCGCTCGCAGTGGGAGATTTTGGTTCCGGGATCGTTCGGTCGGACGATGGAGGGACTACCTGGACCGCTACGCCTGCCTTCCGCAGCGATCTTCGAAAACTCTGTTTCCGGGACAGCCTGAACGGCTTCGTCACGGTAGCCAACGACTACGCCTATGCCACCACGGACGGCGGAAAGAGTTTCGTCGACACAGGGTGGACCCCTCCGATCATTGGCGATGGGACAGCCCAGGACTTTTCGATGGTGAGCGCCAATACCATCTATAGTGTCGGTGTTCAGGGGACCATCGTTAAGTCGGTCGATGCCGGAAAGACCTGGCAGAAATACACCGGGTTCACCTTTATCAACGAATTCTTCGCCATCAGCTGCCCTGATTCGAACAACTGCTTTGCATGCGGAGAAGCCGGAAAGGTGGTGAAGACTTCCGACGGTGGACAGGGCTGGCAGTCGGTGGACCCCTTGGTGAACAATCATCTCTATGCCATCTGCTTCCTGAATAAGGACGTCGGGTTTGCCGGAGGCCAGGCAGGAACGCTAATACGGACCACAGACGGCGGGGCGACGTGGAGCCTGGTCAGGACAGGCCTGCGGGTTACCATCTTCAGCATCCGTTTCTTTGACATGCTTCACGGCGTGGTTGTCTCCGCAACGGGCGAGATCGCGGATACAAAGGATGGAGGCGTCACGTGGCAAAAGGAATGTCCGGGAAACTATGGCGTATTCTCCTTACAAAAAGCAGCCATTAAAGATACCAGGACTGTTTTTGCGGTCCAGAACGGGTCCATTTTCAAATATGACATCGCACCATAACCATATGTCCATCCAAACCATATGCAAACGTGCCGGGTCTATTAGCCGGCGGATTACCTTCCCCGCTCTTCACCCCTTCGCGGGCCGTCGGACGCGATTGCAAATAATGCGGTTGCTCACCCTGGTGTGCCTCCTGGGCGGTTGCACAAAAGACAAACCTTCCGGCCATTCGGACAACGGCGTCTCGCTGAGTTTACTCAGTGGCAACGACCAATCGGGGACCTATGGTGAATTGCTGAAGGACTCCATTCACTTAAAGCTCACGATCACCGATTCCAGTTTCCAATACATCATCAAATACGTGTTCGTTCAGGGCAACGGCAAATTGGAGAATTTCGGCTACAACAGTCCCGGTTACTTTTCCCCGAATTTCGGCTTCCAGGGCAACTTGAATTTGCTGTGGCGCCTCGGTTGCAACAGTCCCGTTCAAACCATCACATTTTATGTCTATCATATGGCTACCGTGAACGCATTGGGCCAGCCGACCGATGGCGAGCAACCGCTGGATTCGGTAACGGTGACGGCTAATGCGCAGCCGCCGACGGGATGGGGCAGGTCCTGCGGTTTCGATCTGAGCGATATCTTTTCCTTCAAAGTCTTTACATTCGACAACTCCAGGCTGTATGCGGTCAGCAGGGGATTGTACTACTCGGATGACAAAGGCATCAATTGGTATCCGATGCCCGGCGTTCCGAATTTCAGCGATGTGGTAGATGCGGGGTTCAACAGCAAGGGGTGGCTGTATGATGTGACCGGCACGCATGGAGTGTATTACACGCAGGACCTGACTAACTGGCAAGCCATCGACAATGGCATAGTGGATGACCGGACGCCGACCGCCTTTACTGTCGACGACTCGGTTGTCTTCGTTAGCTTTTATTTCGATGGTCCGTACAAAACGGATAACAACGGCCGGTTCTGGAAAAAGATGGTGGTCAATCTCGGGTCCGAACGGTTCTATCTCATACGGCGTCATCCCAACGGCAACCTCTATTTGTTCAATGAGATCGGAAACCTCGCGGTATCTTCGAACAACGGCGACAACTGGTCCTCGGTGGGCCTCCCCTATCAATACGTACCTTACAACGATTATGACCTCGAGATCGGCAAGGATGGATTGATCTACATCGGTGCCGGCGACGCCACCCTTTCAGTCGTCGACCCCACCACTTATACGGGACAGATCCACAGTTCCTATCAATACAATAATAGCTTGCAGACCGTCAACAATATCCAGTTCTACAACAACGACGTTTACTACCTCGTCAACGCCAGCAATACTCCCGGAATTTACCAAAAGAGCAACAACTGGGGCGGGCCGATGAACCTGGGATTCGACAAAACGATCCGGTACTATTACATCAGAAGTGACGGCAAGTTCCTCCTGGCGGCGGATGGCCTCTATTATAAGAATTGACAAATAGGGTGAAAAACACACTGGAGCCCTCGAAAGACGCCTGACTCAGTTTTTCTTCGCCGGCTCCCGCACGATCGCCGTATCCGTAACCAGGAAAGGGATGCCATACCCGCCGGAATCCAACACCGCCCCCGGAAAATCCCGCCGCAAACTATCCCAATCTCCGCGCCCGACGTTCGTCTGGTACAAATAGATCTCCGCCAGCTTTGGCGCTCCCTTCAGCCCGGCCACCTGCGCCGCCCCCACCTTGTCGCCCGTCAGATTCAGATATTTCAAATTGGGTAGCGTTCGCAACGCATCGAGGTTCGCGCCCGTAACAGCCGTGTGATCCAGCCACAGCCGCACGAGATGCGGACACGCTGCTGCCGCAGACACCAATTCATCTCCCGCAGGCGAAAAACTACCTTTAAGACTCACCAGTTGATCCTTCAGCATCGGGATCGCGCGCAAAACCTCCTTGCTCACCGGCTTGCCGGCAAGATCGACCGAGAGATAATTGCTGGCCTGGTCGATCGGCAATACTACCGCCCCCGCCGCGCGCAGCACCTTTACCGCTTCCGCCGGCGCAGGCCCCACCTGCCCCATCGGCAGATCGCTGTCCGCCACATTGGTCACCAGCGACGCGGCTACCGGCGCCGCCGTACCGTTATGGAAGGCCAACAGCATCGCCGCCACTGACGTGTCCTGGCGCAACGCCCGTACGGGTTTGTCGAAAGGCGCACCGTTATCGATCCACCATTTCAGCAGCTGAACTTCCCGGATGGTCAATTGTGGCTTATCTTTCGGCGCCATATGATGATCGTCGTCCACCGGCAGCAGGACGCGCTTGATCAGTAAGCTCGCCGCAGCCTGACCGGCGACAATGACCGCGCCATCCTTTCCGCCTTTGACAATACCGTCGGGCAGATCCAGCCGCAAACCGCCTTTGACCCTACCCGCCCGGTGACAACCGTAGCAATTGTCGTGTAACACGGGCTGGACGAGATTGGTATATACCCCCGCCCCCTGGACATCCGCGACGGGTTGCAGCGCGGGCGCAAAAGCCGCCGGTTCGAGGTTCGCCGTCAGGTACCCGGGGCCGTGCGTAAGCGTCCCGCCCCAATGTCCCGTCAGGAACAACAACACCACTACGCCTGCCGTCGCCGCTCCCGCCTGCCGCGTCATCGGCTTGCCATGCAAGGTCACATATAAAAACCCCGATACGCCGGTCAGCGAAATGGCCAGCCACTGGTGGACATTGACCACCGATTCGTCATAGTCGCCCGATTGGGAAAGGAGCAGGCCCGTTATACACGACACCACCGCGCAAAGGAATCCGATCAGCAGGCTGAGGTCCGCGGCTGGTTTCAACGCGCGGTACCGCTCCCTGGCGCTCATCACTTCCAGCAGTACCGCCAGCAACAGGATGCCTATGGGAAGATGAACGAGCAGCGGGTGCAGCCGGCCGGTCAGGGTGAAAAAGGAGCCCATTAAGCGTATCTTTTTCGCAGCGTTTGCAGCATGTATTCATTGATCGCCCATTGGTCCGTCAGGGGCTGATGCGTATAGGGCATCGTGGGCATATAGTCAGGGGGGCCGAACTCTGTGAGTATCGTCATGACCTCGCCTTGCTGCTTCTTGCGGCGCAGGATCGCATCCCACCACGCAAAATGGGCTTCAGCGGCCGGCTGCCATTCCGGCGCGCGCGGATCGTTGACCTGCGGCCCTTCCGGGTGACCGATCCGGGCATGGATATGATCGGCCCGTTCGAGCGCCAGCGCCATCGTCTGCAGCTGGTCCGCAAGGAGGCTTTCACTGACATTGCACCAGTGTGAAACGTCGAAGGTTATCCGCAATTCGGGATGCGCTTCCAGGTAATGACGCGCGACCGGCGCGGCGAACAACATCCTCGACCTGTGCGTCTCGTGCAGGATGCGGATACCCGTTTCGCGGCTAAGCGCCGTCGTGAGTTCGATGAACCGCGTGTTCTCTTCGTAGGAAAAGAAATCGTGGCCCGAGTGGCAATTGATATACAAAGGCCGCTGCCGCCTATTCCGCGCGGCGCCCTCCACCATCTTCTTGAAATGTTCGAAATGTGCCGCCGCATCGGGCTCCGATCCCGCGCAAAGGAACCCGACGTCTAGCCCGTATTTCTTCAGCATCGAAAAAACGGCCTCCTGCCGCTCCTGCTCCAGCGACCACCAGATTTCGATCCCGTCGTAACCGGCGGCCTTCACCTTGGCGCCATACTCATCCAGCGTACCCGGGAAACCCCAGTCGGTCGCAAGGATCTTCAACTGGAAACCTTCCCGGACGGAAGAGAATTTAAGGGGTTGCGCATAGGATTCGAACAATAGACCGGTGGCGGCAAGCGTACTTTGTGCAATGAATTGTTTTCGGTTGATCATGCTATAATCTCTTTGATGACATTTCCTTTCACGTCGGTCAGCCGGAAAGGCCGGCCCTGAAAATCATAGGTAAAGCGCGTATGGTCGAAGCCCAGCTGGTTGAGGATGGTTGCCTGCACGTCGAAGGTATCGACTTTACCCGAAATGCCGGTGTACCCGATCTCGTCGGTTTCTCCGTGGCTATGTCCCTTGCGTATGCCGCCCCCCGCCATCCAGATCGTGAAGGCATCGGTATGGTGATCCCTGCCCTTGAATGGATTGGGTTTCCCTTCACGGTTCTCCATCATGGGGGTCCGGCCGAACTCCCCGCCCCAGATGACCAGCGTCTCGTCGAGAAGTCCCCTTTGTTTCAAATCGAGCAGCAAAGCCGTCATAGCCCGGTCCACCTGCCGGCACTTGTTGATAAAACCCACATCGATCGCAAGACTGGCGTCGGTACCGTGACTGTCCCATCCCCAATCGAAGATCTGCACGAACCGCACACCCTTTTCGACCAGCTTGCGCGCGAGCAGGATATTGTTGGCGAGACTTCCCTGCCCCGGCCTGGTGCCATAGAGTTCATGAATATAGGGCGGCTCATCCATAATGTTCATGACTTCGGGTACCGACATCTGCATCCGGAACGCCATCTCGTATTGCGCGATCCGGCTCAGGATTTCCGGATCGTGATAGTCTTTGAACTCCTGTTGATTGACGGCGTTGATCGCATCGATCGATTCCTTGCGCAGATTGCGGTCCATGCCGGCGGGATCGTCAAGGAACAGCACCGGGTCTCCGACGCTGCGGCATTGCACACCCTGGTAAACGCTCGGCAAAAAGCCGCTGCCCCAAACGCTCTTGCCCGCATCGGGGAACTTGCCGCCGCTCGTCAGCACGACAAAACCCGGCAGGTCCTCGTTCTCCGTCCCCAGCCCGTACGTGACCCAGCTGCCCAGGCTCGGCCTGCCCAGCCGCGGCGAACCGGTATGTACCAGCAACTGGGCTGGCGCGTGATTGAACTGGTCGGTCGACACCGCTTTGAGAAAACTCACCTCGTCCACCATCGTCGAGAAATGCGGCAGGTTCTCGCTCACCCAGGCCCGGCTTTCTCCATACAGCGCAAACTTCGCCTGCGGACCGAGCATTTTGGGTATGCCGCGGATAAAAGCAAACCGCTTCCCTTCCAGCAGCGACGGCGGACAATCCTGGCCGTCCATCTTCATCAGCTCGGGTTTGTAATCGAACAATTCCAGCTGCGAAGGCGCGCCCGCCATATGGAGATAGATGACACTCCTGGCCTTCCCCGGGAACGGAGGCAGCTTCGGGGCGAGCGGATGCGCCGGATCGAAGACGACAGGCGCCGGGCCCCTCGTCCGGTGACAACCCAGCAACGCACCCAGCGCAAGCCCACCCAAACCCATCGCACTTTCCCGGAGAAAATGCCGCCGGGTGTAGTGCTGCAGCCTCGCGAACTGCATGGCCTGCTGCTCCTTTTGGGCGAATATATTTTTTCTTCCCATATCTGTTTTCGGATGCCGCTGTTTACGCGCGATCTTAATTCCTCGTGATCACCTCGTCGAGATTCAGCAGCGCATTGCAAACGACGACCAGCGCCGCCTTACCCGCCAGCTGCGCCGGGTTCAACGTTTCCGCCCCGCGTTCCCCAGCGCCGGATTCACCAGTCCGTCCTTGCCCCCCGTCCCCTCCCATCCTGACCTGGGTGACCTTCATCGGCGCCGCATTCCCTTTCTCCTCCGCCGACCCCATTCCCAACATCTTCCTCGCATCCGCCGGCCGGCGCACGAACTTCGCCATCGATTGATCGTATAAACCCAGCAGGATCGCCAGTTTCTCGGGCGCAATGTCCTTATACAACATGCGCCGGTACCCCGCTTCGATCTGCCGCTTTGCATCACCCGGCGCCAGGCTGTCCAGCCGGTGCGCGAAATGCCTGGCAAAGTCGAGATAGACCGTATCGTTCAGCGTGACCAGCGCCTGCAGCGGCGTGTTCGTCCGGATCCGCCGCGGCGTACAGAGCTCGCGCGAAGTCGCATCGAAAGAGATCATCGAAGGATACGACGCCGTTCGTTTCCAGAATGTATACACTGCCCGGCGATACTGTTCCCCATTCGTGCTCGCCACCCATTCCGCCCCGTTCCAGGGTGAGTTCCAGATACCCTTGGGTTGAAAGGGGAACACACTCGGCCCATACATTTCCGGATCGAGCTGCCCGCTGATACAAAGGTCCTGGTCCCTCAACTCTTCGGCGCTCAGCCGGACCCTTGCGCCGCGCGTCAACAATCTGTCGAAAGGATCAGCCTTCAGCGACGCTTCCGTCACCCGAGAGTCCTCGCGATACGTAGCGCTCAGCACAATTTCTTTCAACAGCTTTTTCAGGCTCCATTGGTCCGCATTCATATATTGCCAGGCGAGGTAATCGAGTAATTCGCGGTGTGTCGGCGGGCTCCCCTGCGTCCCGAGGTCTTCCACCGACTCGATGATGCCCGTACCGAACAGTTGTTCCCAAACCCTGTTGACCATCGTGCGCCCGACCAACGGGTTCTGTTTGCTCGTCATCCACATTGCCAACCCGAGGCGGTTGGCCGGTGCATTCGCCGGCATGCAGGCCCGCAACGAAGCCGGGACGCCCGGTGTGACCACGGGTCCCTTCACCAGCCAGTTGCCGCGCTCGAAAACGTTCGAGACGCGATGCATGTCCTTCGGGTTGTCCATCATGATCGGCGTCGTGGGGACCTGCTTGGTGAGCAGGGTCCAGAAATCCCTCCTGACCCCGGTATAGCCGGGATGTCCCGCGCCCGGCAGCTGCCGCGTAAAACAGAACCAATCGAATACCAATCCTTTATCGTCGGGTTTCCGCAGCTGTGGATTGACGTAAGTGATGTAGAGGTCGTGCACGCCTTTTTCGACGGTCAGGGGCACCGCGGCGATCTTCCAGTCGCCGGCCGGATCCACTTTACTCGAAGCGATAACGGGACCGTGAAGATCGTCGAGATGAATCGCCCATTCGCCACCCGGAGCCTCGGTCCGCCAGCGGAAGATCAGCCAATCGTCGTCTCCTTTCAGATCCACGGACTGCAATCTGGCCGAACCCTTGTTCCGGAATGCCAGCCATTTCGTGTCTTCCAGCTCGCTATTGACAAAATGATCGCACGTCAGCGAATTGATCGACGGCTGCCAGGTACGCAGCAGTTTCTTCACCGCGGCGCCCTGCCCGGCGCTTCCTTCGCGCGAAACCCAGTCCACCCCAGCATTCAACCGCGCCGCATCCGTGTCGTTAAAAGTGCGGAGCAACGGATAGTCTCCGTACGAATCCTCATCGCGCGTATCGTTGAAATACGCCATGAACCGGTAATACTCTTCATGATGGAAAGGATCGTAAGGGTGGCTATGGCATTGCGTGCAGGCGAACGTCGTGCCGAGCAGCGCCTCCCAGGTGGTATTGACCCGGTCGAGCACCGCCGCGGTTCGGAACTCCTCGTTATCCGTCCCGCCTTCGTCGTTGGTCATCGTGTTACGGTGGAAGGCGGTAGCGATATAGTCCTGGTCCGTCGGATGCGGCAACAGATCGCCGGCCAGTTGTTCGGTGATAAAACGGTCGTAAGGCATATCCGCGTTGAAGGCCCGGATCAACCAGTCGCGGTATCGCCAGATGTTACGCGAATCGTCGCGTTCATAACCCTTCGTATCCGCATACCTCGCGAGGTCCAGCCACATGGCCGCCCACTTTTCCCCGAAATGCGGCGAAGCCAGCAGCGTGTCCACCAGCGTCTCGTAAGCCTGCGGATCGCTGCCATTCAGATAGGCATTGGCCACCGCATCCGAAGGGTACAGACCCGTCAGGTCGAGGCTCACCCGGCGCAGCAATTCTGCACGCGGCGCCTCCGCGGCAGGCTTCAACTTTTCACCCTGCAGTTTCCGGAGTATGTATTGATCGATATTGTTCCGGATCCACGGGTCCCCCGACGATGGCACATCCGGCTCGGTGACCGGCTTATAGGCCCAGTGTTCTCCCCATGGAGCGCCTTCGCGGACCCAGTCCCGGAGGACATCGATCTCTTCTTTGGTCAGCGGCTCGTGCTGATACGGCATCCGTATCTCGGGGTCCTTGCTGGTGATGCGCCGGATCATTTCGCTGTGGTCCGGATCGCCGGCAATGATCGCCGGTTTCCCCGACTGTGTCTTGGCAAAGGCTTCCTCGCGGAAAAGGAGACTGAATCCGCCCTTCGCCCGAACCCCGCCATGACAGGTGATACATTTGGAGTTGATGATTGGCTTTACCTGGGTGTTGAAATCTATCCTGCGGGCCGGCTTGAAGACCTGCCAGCATACCAGCGCCGCCCCCGCCAGCAGCGCAACCACCAGCAGCAATCGTTTGGGGAGGAAAAAGACCATATCGTAATTTACTCAAATCCCCCCAACCCGTCAAATCCCCCCAACCTGTCAACTATTCCGGGTCCTCCATACCCGCCGCAGCCGCCGCACCCCCGAGACCGCCGCAGCCGCCGCCCCCCCCAGACCGCCGCGTTATTCCGTCCTCAGGGTTTTCACCGGGTTGGCCATCGCCGCCTTTACCGCCTGAAAACTGACCGTGATCAGCGTGATGAGCATCGCAACAGCACGATCAGGCCCAATATCCCGAACATCCGGACGTACTTGATAAAGCCCCCGGTAGCGAATGATCCGCCGCGCCCTCGCCGTTTTTGACAAGCAGGTGGAAGCCAACACGGAGGTAGTCCGGCCCGGGCGATACTACCCGCGAAAGAAAAGACCGCCCAGGCTGTACCAAATGAACTACAAAGACGTGTGACCCTTAAGTTGTCATTCCGATCGCAAGCTCTTTACCGGGTTCATCAGTGCTGCTTTAACGGATTGGTAGCTCACGGTTGCCAGCGCAACAACAATGGCCGAAAGGCCGGCCAGTAAAAAGATCCACCAATGGATAGCGATGCGGTAGGCGAAATCCGCCAGCCAGCGATTCATAAAATACCAGGCGATAGGGGATGCAATTAAAGCGGCAATCGTGATTAGCAGCAAAAATTCTTTGCTTAACATCACGGCAATATTCGCCACGCTGGCGCCGAGAATTTTACGGATGCCGATCTCTTTAGTCTTTGTCTCTGCGGAATACATCGCCAAGCCGAACAGGCCGATGCAGGAAATAAAGATGGTAATGAACATGGCGGTGTTCATCAACGTAGCGGTTTGTCTGTCTTTCTCGTAGAGCAACGCAATCGACTCATCAAAAAAACCGAATTGGAAAGTGCCGGCGGGATAAACGGATTTCCAAGCCGTCTCTATCCGGACAAGTAAGGCCTTCACCGCACCCTCGCTCTGACCTTTGGAAGCCAGTTCGATGGCCAAATTGCCTTCCCTTTCAACCCTGTTGATGATACACAAGGGCCTGATAGGCTCGTGTAGCGAACTTCCGTGAAAATCTGCCACTACTCCTACTACTGGGTAGGCTTTATTGTTCCAATAGATTGTCCGGCCGATGGCTTTTTGCGGGGACCGGCAGCCCATTATTTGACTAAAGGATTCATTGATGACAAACTCCTTCACGCTATCTGAGGGCTCCAGGTTTCTGCCGGCGAGTAATCTGAGATGGTACAAGGGGATAAAATCTTCATTACCGGCCACCTGGCCGACGGTGATCGGCTTCTGATCGGCGCTGCTTAATTTAATAGCCATTACTCGAGGGGCATGGTCTACGGGGGGCAGCCATTCCAGGGCCACTTGACTCACTCCCGATAATTGCCGGATCTTTTCGGCAGCTACCTTTATTTTCGTCAGACTGTCCCCCCGGGGAGTGCCCACATTAATGATGGCATCCGTCTTAAACCCAAGGTCTTTATGCCGCATATAATTTAACTGGCTGGCAATGACGAGGCTACCGATGACAAAGACCAACGATACCGTAAATTGAAAAACAATCAATCCCTTCCGTAAATACCACTTTCCGCCCCCTTTTTGAACGCCACTCCCTTTCAGGACCATTGCAGGTACATATGCCGACAATACTTTGGCAGGATAAATCCCCGCTAGAAAAGATGTCACTATTGTAACCGATAAAAGGAAGCTTAAGGTGGGAGGATCGAAGGGGTGAAAGGACACACCGGCTGGTATGAATGATTGGAACGCCGTCAGAATCGGCCGGACTCCCGCAACGGCCATCAATACAGCCAGCAACGTCAGCAAGAATGTTTCAGTCAGGAACTGCCAGACCAGGCTCACCCGGCTACCTCCCAGGACTTTTCGAACACCGACTTCTTTTGCCCGGCGGATGGACTGGGCGGTGGATAAATTAATGAAGTTAATGGCGGCAATCAACAAAATAAAAACAGCAATTCCCATTAAGGCATACAAGGTGGGCAAATGCGCCACACGGATAGAGCTTTCGACAACATTGGCATTAAAATGGACATCGGCGAGCGGCTCCAAAGAGAGGGTCAATTTATCAACCGGATCACCTCGCCTTTTTATCAGTGCGTTTAACTGAGAACTAAATACGGCTGGCGCTGTGCCTTTGGAAAGTTTAGCAAATACCCATGTCGTCCTATCGCCTGCCTTCCAGGATTCAGTCGTCAGGCTATTTTTTAGGAAACTGCTTTGTATCGTGGCCGCAGAGATGAAGTCCGTGAAAGGGAAATCCGTGCTCTTTATCCAATCTTTTACAATGCCGGATACGTGCACCTGGAGCGAGTCATCGTACACCACGATCCTACCCAGCATTTCTTGCAGCGGCCCCGAGCCGAAATACAGACGGGCCTTGCTTTCGGTCAGCACGACGGTAAACGGCTCATTCAGGGCGGTGGACGGGTTCCCGGCCAGCCAATCGTATCGAAATATGGTAAACCAGGATGGCTCGGCGATCCCCGTCAGGCTCCGGGTGGTATTATCAAAATGGCTAGAAGGTTGCAGCGGGACGCTGATAGTCGCCCGATAAGGGATGATGCCGGCAATGGCGTCCAGCCCGGACAAATCTTGCCGGGCAGCCGATGATACGGGGTTTGGTACGCTGGCAAAATGAATTTTGTCGCCGCTGGGTTCGGTAATCTCGCCCAAAATGCGATAAATACGTTTCTTATCCGGGTGAAAGGTATCGAAGCTGAGGTCGTAACTGGTAATCAGGTATATGACAATGCAGGCGGCGATGCCTAGGGAGAGGCCGAGCACATTAATAAGGGAGTAGCCTTTATGTCCGATGATATTGCGGCAGGCGATCTTTAAGTGGCTCTTGAACATTCGATTTGTTTTGGATACGGTTGAATGCCTCCAGAAATATGCCTGATCGTTTTCAATTTAATAATCAATTAGTTAAGGTTTACAACCTATTATGCCCTGTTCGGATTCGCACACTTCAATGTTCAGTTTTATAGCATTTGTCTCGTCCGGCAAAAGCTACCGCTAAGTAAACAACATTAGGCTATCCTGAAATACCGCCCTGCATTCACCGACTCACAGCCCTTTTACGATCGCCAGCGCCTTTTCAACATGTTCGGCAGGTGAGATATGATCGGATTCCGATGAAAAGACTGCCACAATTTTGCCTTTCTTGTCGATGACAAACGTGGTTCTCGGGATAAAACCGTGCGTCAGGTCCTGGCCCCGGACGTCTTTGATTCCGGCGCGTGGAGGGGTGAATCCCAGACCGTATGTGGCTGCAATCTTGCCGTTGGGGTCCGACGCGACGGGGAACTTGCCCGCGCAATAATTGGGGTCGGAGGAAAACGAATTCAACCGCTGGATATCGTCCGCGGATACACCGATAATGGTAGCCCCCGCAGCCGTGAATTTATCCTTTTCTTCAGCGAACGTGTGTGCCTCGATATCACAGCCGCCGGTATACGCCGAAGGATAGAAATAGACCACCACCGGTCCCTTGGCGAGCGCCTTCTTTAGCGAAAAATCGAACGCACTGCCGGCCAGGCTCGCCGGGGCGCTAAAAACAGGGGCTGCATCCCCTTTGGATAACATCTTCGGTTGTGCAAACCCGTGCTGGCCGATCAGGACCGAACAACTGAAAATTAAGAATGTCGGGAAGTAATATCTCTTGCGCATGGCGGATCGTTTTGGATGATGAATGATGATACCAAATTTACAATAAACCCGCGATAGTCAGATGGCGGATCACATAGCTCTGATCGAACAGCGGTTTGCAATCGGCGCTTCCCATAAAACTGTCCAGCTTATGGCACCATTTGCACCACGAGGCGTCCACGCACCCGGCGGCGTGCTTTTTTCCAGCAATTCCGTATCTTCCCAATACCAACGATTCCATCCACCCGTATCCAACTCGCAAATTTCTTTAAAATGTCGGTACAAGACCAGATCAAAAACTTCATCACTAGCCAGCCCGAACCAAAACAAAGCGACCTGCAGGCCTTGCACCGGCACATCCTCCAATTGTTACCCGGATGCAAATTGTGGTTCTCCGATGGCAAAGACAGCGAAGGCAAAACGGTCAGCAACCCGACCGTCGGATATGGAATGTACACCATCAGGTATGCCAGCGGGTCAACCAAAGAATTCTTTCAAATTGGCCTCAGCGCAAACAAAACCGGCATCTCCGTTTACATCCTTGGCCTCGAGGACAAAGCCTACCTGGCCAAAACCTACGGTAAAAAACTGGGCAAAGCAAGCGTGACCGGCTATTGCATCAAATTCAAAGCGCTAAAGGATATCGACCTCGATACCCTTTCAGCAGCGATCCGGTACGGCGTCAAAGCGACAATGCGACCGTCATAGACCGGTGGGCCAAATATCGTTCCCGAGGCCCTGATCGATGGCCCGTAATTCACAAAACCGAATTCATTGCCTATCGGTCTGGCTCATAAATGGCCCTATTTGGCTACCGCGGGTTTATAGTCGTTTGTTTTTGTCCACAGGTCCCGGTTGAACGCCAATACGTGGGTAATTTTGCCGTGCTCCTTGGTGAAATGCAGCGGGAAGCGACCGTCGTCGCCAACAAAATCGAGCGACGACTGGGGGGTAAAGGCTATTTCCTTGCCGTCCCACATTTGTTTCAGGACCAGTCCTTTTGCAGTTGCCGTCAGGTGAATGTAGGAATCTTTGCCTTTTTCAAATTGGAATTTGTAGTAACCTTCATAGGCCTTCAGGTCCCGGGGGCTGATCGTGGTGTCCGACGGGTGTGCGGTCGAAAGACGACACATAACGGGATTTGACCTGCCAGGTAAGGGGCGGACCAACAGGCAGCTGATTAGCAGAGCTGCAAATAAAACGACCTTGTTGTGGGTGGAGCGAGTGGTTGATTGTCTATACATATACCAGGTTTTATCGGTTTAACTGGCTTTGAGATGCCCGCGACGAAATATTCCATACTTTTTCTATAGGCACTCAGCGGCGCCCATTAGTGAAAAAACCCGTGTCTCGGACTTTAGACCTATAATCAGTCTCAATCAGCGTTTCCATCGCATCGTAATAAATGAAATGCCCCTTACCGGCCTCTCTTTTTTCGTCTGTGGTCCTTCTATCCTTTGTGAACCGCCTACTGCTTCACCGCCTTCTGATTTCTTCGCCCAGGACGTGCAGGGCTTCGCCGGCCAGTTGCAGGAATCCCTTGTGCGGTTCGGCGGCTGGTTGTGCTTGTTTTTTCATGTTGTTGTGTTAATGCCATTCATATGACAATTTTGAGACCAGCATTAAAGGCAGGTTTCCCGGCTGTTACATGCGAATTTTGGAGGACCCAACGGCCAATTTTGCTGCCTGAAACCCTGGGTTGGCAAAAAAATGGGGAAAAATTGACCCACCACGATCTCGAATGAAAGATGCCGGCAAGGTCATAGTTGTGTCGTTTCAAGCCAGGAAAGAGTCCGTTCAGCAGATCAACAACAACCTGCTGCGTCCGGAGTCTTCCTTTGGTGCCCGGTGAATACAGGGAGGAACTGGGCTCTCGGGATGATCGACCGCCAACCTCCACAGTTGACCGGGGACCATACGTATCGGGCGTGCATCCGGTCTGGCTTGATAGTGCAGGTCGAAGAAATGTTCACATAAGAATGACTCAAAGCCTTCGTCTGCGCCATGATACCGTCGTCTGAGTTCATCCCGTATTTCCGGAATCAGTACTTTCCTTGTCGCCTGTGCGTTGGGTAATATTTCACTGCAATCGCCGTAGTAAGTACATAAAAAGGTATCGGTTGGTACAGGAGAGCGATCTACATGAAAAGAATAGACATCGGTCTGGAAAAATGGGTAGCTGTCATCCCGATCATAGCATTTGATCAAATTGAGGACTGGCGAAGCGCCGTGAGCTTGCAGCGCCTTCAAATCATTTAAAAGAATTTCCCGGGCCAATTTCCCCTGTTCACTTAATTGAAGATCATGAAGGTCCTCCACCTCAATTACTGTGACGTTACCGTTTAGCGCAAGCTTATTAGCTATTTCAGAAAAATCACCCCTGAGAGTGCGGTCCCAACAAATCGCATTGATTTCTCCATGAAATGGCGTGGATACCAGGTCGTTAAAATTTGTGACACATTGAATTTGAAGGCCATCGACAGGGGTGTATAACAGCCCGAATTCACTTGCCTGTGGTTGATTAGTATCCATCTTGCATTGCAATGCCCTTAATTACTGCCCAAATATACTCATCAATTGTAATATGGTCAATGCATATTCCACCTTCCGCAATGGAAAGACAGTTAGCAAGGGTTTGCAAATACCCCGGTAAACTTTTATATTGGGACCTCAAAAGCCCAATGTCCGCTTTTGACCCCAAATTTGCTATTACCGATACCATTCGGATTATACTAAACCTATGTGGAAAGGAATATTAACGGCCGTCTTAGTTTTGACAATTGCAAGTGCAGAAGCGCAATTGGGGGTCATGAAGATGGTTGGGAAAAACACGAGCAATTATTCATTGGGAGTCGGCGCATACATTAAAGGAATATTTACGATCTCACAGGCGAGCGATCTGACATTGGAGGTAGGCGCGAATGCTTTCTTCCTGAAGGACGGGGGCAGCGGCGATGGGACTGCCGTCGTGCCGATAAAGGCTGGTTACCGTTATTCGCTGAACGGAACGGGGCTGGGTCTTTATGTGGAACCTCAGGTCGGTTACAATATTTATGGCGTGACGTCAGTTAACGTAGATGGTACCACGCAAAACTTTACGTTTCATGGGTTGGTATTGTCGGCGGGCACGGGTTATTTGTTTTTGATAGGGAATACCCCGCTTGACCTACATCTGCGTTACGAGACCATTGTCGATCATGGAGGTTCCGACAATTATGCCAGTTTGGGCTTATCTTTTTATTTGCATTTTGGGAGGAGGGACAATGCGCAATAGGTATTCGACGATGAAACAATTATTGGTGGTCGCTTCGGCGATGACGCTACTGTCATCCTGTCTGAAGCAATCGATTGCCGATGCGATGCTTGCGAAACAACAATCGGGAGGCAGCGGATCCCCGGCTGTTGCAACGATGACCTATGCCGTCAATGGCAATACGGTTACAAACTCCGTAAAGGACCCGGACAGCCAAAGCCCAACTGCTTACCAACTGGGGTGTAGCAAGACAATTTATCCGGGCACAAGTAGCACGGTTTACATCCTTGATTGCGTAACTGCGTCGGGAGAAATGACTTTCACCTTTCCTACCGATAGCCTGGCCGTTGGAAACTATAGTTATTCCGGCGTTGCTGCAGAATTGTTTGTATTGAGTTACAACGGAACCGACGCCTTTTTGTACGTTCCCACCGACAGCGTCGGCTTCAATGTAACGTCGTACACGAAGGGACATATAAGCGGGACTTTTTCAGCGAGACTCACACCGATGGTCACGGCTGGTTATCCAAACAATACGTATGGCACTCCCGGGTCGGTTATAGTTACGAAAGGCAGTTTTAAAGACGTTCCTGTGTTTTACTGAAGCCTGCTCCAACCGGGCGACTGCAAAATGATACCGTGATCCTCGTCTTCCGCACTCCCTAACTGAACGAATGCCGGAACTCCAGGGGCGACTGATTGGTCTTTGTCTTGAAGAATTTACTGAAGGATTGCGGGTGCTCGAACCCGAGCGCATAAGCGATCTCGCTGACCGACGCATCGGTAGTGGACAGTTTTTCCTTTGCCTTTTCGATCAGCTTTTCATGGATATGCTGTTGGGTACTTTGCCCGGTCAGTACTTTAAGAAGGCTGCTTAAATAGTTGGGCGATACGTTCAGCCGGGCGGCGATCTCCTGTACGGAGGGCAGTCCTTTTCTGATCAGGTCTTCCGCCGTAAAACAATCCTCGAGGATTTTTTCCAGCCGGTCGAGGATGCGGTGGTTGGCTATTTTCCGGGTGAGGAACTGCCGATGATAAAATCGCTCGGCGTAGTTCAGCAGGGTATCCAGATGGGAAATAATGATGTCCTGGCTGAACTGGTCGATGTTGTTGTGGTACTCCTGTTGGATTGTCCGGATGATACCGGTAATGATATCTTCCTCTTTCCTGGAGAGGAACAGGGCCTCATTTACGGAATAGTCGAAATATTCGCGTTGCCGGATCGATTTGGCCAGAGGCGTATTCCATAAAAAATCGGGATGGATCAGGAGCATCCAACCCGACTGGTTGATCGGTCTGGTGCTGTCGTGCTCGATCCGGAAAACCTGGCCGGGCGCGATAAAGAACATGACCCCTTCATCAAAATCATACTCCTGCTGGCCGTAGCGGAATTTGCCGTTGAAATTGCGTTTGAGGGAAATGTTGTAGTAGTCCAGGACCAGGTTCCCGGTTTCTTCACCCGGCACATGTCGGATGTCCTCGACGTTGACGACGCTGATGAGCGGATGATGCGGTTTCGGCAGCTGTCGAAACGCATGGAATTCGGTAATGCTCTTGATGCGGTGGATCTTGTTCATGGCTCGATTTTTACCAGGCTACAATGCCATCTTTCAGGAATTTTCCGGTTGGCCCGTCCGGGCCGATGATCGCATGTCTTACGATATGTTTGGCGCCCTCCGCAACCGGCTGGGGACCGCGGTGCTGATTGAGGTCGGTGGCGGTAAATCCCGGCGTGACGCTGTTGATCCTGAATTTGGTGCTTCGGAATTGGTTGGCCAGCGCGAGGGTGAACGCATTCAACGCGGTCTTCGAGCAGCTGTAGGCGTCGTAATTGTCCCAGTTGGGATCGCGTTCGGCGCTGCTATGACGGGCCAGCGAGCCGAGCTCGCTCGAGACGTTGACGATCACCGGCGCGGCGGACCGCTCTAATAACGGCAGAAAGGCCTGGGTTGTTTGCACCGCGCCGAAAAAATTAGTTTCGAAAACGGCGCGCAAATTCCGGATATCGGTGGTGGCAATGTGCTGGGGCTGGGCGCCGGCAATGCCGGCATTGTTGATCAGGATATCGAGGGCGTCGATCCTGGCTTGTAAGGTTTCTCTGGCGTGCCGGATGGATTCGTCGTCGGCGACATCGATCAGTATCAATTCAACATTGGTGATCCCTTCGGAGTCCAGCTGGTTGATCGCGGCTTCGCCTTTAACCTTGTCGCGGCTGCCGATATATACAAAGTATCCTCCCATCCGAGCGAGCTGTCTGGCCGTTTCGAGGCCGATGCCCTTGTTGGCGCCGGTGATCAGTACTGTTCGCATAGCCGCCCTCTCTCCCGCACCCACCCCGGCGTAAGCGGCAGCGAATTCGTTGGCAAATTCGGTCATTTTCACCTTTCCCAGGGCGGGCCGGTGGCGAAAATAATCTTCATAGAGCCGGCCGCCGCGACGTGCCGCATTCATTTCTACGAGGCCCCTGGCGACGGTGGGGTTCATACCCGCGGCGAGCATTTCGTTGAGCAGCTGCTCATCCGGGATGGCGACCCATTTCAGGTCCGGGTTGCCGATGGCCGCGCCGAGGATCGATGCGACTTCATCGGGAGAACATTCGTCGCTGGCAATATACTGTACCGAACGGCCTTCGAAGGGTTGCGTAATCGTTGAGGCGATCGTGGCGGCGATATCCAGCGGTGAAACCCAGGGCTCCTTGTCATTCCCGCCGTAATTGGTGAGGATGGCGCCCTGCGACCGGATCACGGGAATGAATCCCAATAGATTGTAGTAGAATCCCACGGGCCGCATGAAGCAGATGGCGACGTCGGCGGGCAATTGGCCGAGTATCTTTTCCACGTTGTAATGGAATTTCAGCAGGCCGTTGTCTTTGTCGGTATGGGCGCCGATGCTACTGAGGTGGACCACCCGTCGAACGCCCGAGTTTTGGACCGCCTCAACAAAATTGCGGGCGAGCCTGGCGACATGTTCATGAATGTCGAAGTTCGGGTCGAAGAAATTGCCCGGCGGCTCCATCAGGTAGACGGCGTCGGCGCCTTTGAAGGTGGCTGCAAGGAAAGCGGGGTCTTCCAGCGATCCGATGGCGGGAACGGCGCCCAGGGCCTCGATGGCCTGGACCCTCCCGGGGTTGCTGCTGATAACGGTAACGGTGTGGCCCTGGCGGACGAGGATCCCGGCCAGGGGCTTGCTGATATGGCCCAACGAGCCGGTGAGAACGAATTTCATTGTCTGGCGATTTTAATAGCGTAAAACTCGCCGTTTTCCCCGAGGCCGGTGTAGCCGAATCTACGGATGTCGTAGCCGGAATTCCAATCCTGCCGACCTGCCAGTCGCGCTAAAATCACGCTGGCTGCTCGTTCTTAGGCCCCCGGCATAGCGGGGCAATTGTTCCCTAAGAGCTAATTTCAAGCTTATACCCTTTGCCTCGTACGACAACTA
This sequence comes from Puia sp., assembly GCA_035545215.1. Taxonomy (GTDB): domain Bacteria; phylum Bacteroidota; class Bacteroidia; order Chitinophagales; family Chitinophagaceae; genus Puia. Next base: position 2,496 of record DASZYU010000206.1, on the reverse strand, counting down.
TGTGGACAAACGGGTCAAGTACCAACTTCTTTCTAAGTTTGGATATGAACATATCCAGGCTGCGGCCGACGATAACGCCTTCATCTTCCCATACCTCCTTTTGTAGCCTGCTTCTCTCTATGGTCTCGTTAGGAGAAGATGCGAAGATGTGCAACACACGGGTTTCAGTTGCGGTGAGATCGATGGTCTCTCCATTTATGATGAGCTTACGGCTTTTTTCATCGAACAACATGGAGCCCAAGGTGACTAGGCCGGTATTCTCACCACCGGGTAAAATGCGGCGCCGGTTAGCGGCCCTAAAAAATACAAAAACAATAAATGCTAAAAATGGCAAACCGGCTAACAAAACCAAATTCTTTACTGTATTGAGGCTTGCCGGTTTAAATTTAATGTTGATGATGTAACGTGCCCTGGGTTGCACTCTTCCTATGCAAGCTACAATATCATCTTTTTTGTTTTTGGATATCGCATATCCATAGGCTACGCCAGGTTTGCCACTGTTCAGGACTGTGACTACATAATCACTTGTGAGGGGGTCTTTGGCCAACAGACGCCGGGTAGCATTCACCAGGGAATCCGGCTGGAAAGTGAGCTCATTCTCAAAGCTGATCTGGTATTCATTATCGGCGATCTTTTTCACCGGAAGCACCCTTGATTTGCTGTCGCCCGATTGGGTAAGTAGTTCATCTCCTAGCTTCCGAAGCAAAACTTCCCTCCTGGCGATATCAAAACCGTCACTGCCGGTCATACTAAAAGCCACGCATAGTATAGAGATTAACAGGGCTGGTATCAATCCCCACAGGTACTTGCGTATCCCGGAAAGCAGGTTTCGGCTATGAAACATACCATTTTACGATTTATTTACAAAGGTTACATTTTTATTTACAATCCAAATCCCCGCGCGAAAAGATATCAGGATAACTTCGCTGGATCGAATTTCGACAGGATTAAAAAATATAAAATATGAAAAAAGCCATTTATGCGCTCCTCTTACCGCTGGTTGTGGTAGCCGGATTAGTATTTGCCAATCGCAAAATGAACCATGAAAGTTCCAGGAAGCCTGCCCCAAAGCCGCTTACTGCTGCTGAAATGGCGGCTGAACGGGCAAAATGGGAGGCTAGTCCTGAAGGTGTGAAGTTCAAACAATGGGAAGCGTCTCCCACAGGTAAGAAAGTGTATGCCGGCGCTGCTAAAATAAGGGCGAATTTAAGTGCTTTTACCAATATGGAGGCTGTTATAACCTCTCTTTCTCTTCCGCCAGGATCAAGATTGGGCTTCGGTGTGATGGCCAGGATCAATGGTATGGATTACATTGTAAAATTTGACCCGGAAGCGCCCCAACTGGAGCAATTACAAAGCCTGAAAGTCAACGACAAAATAATGATAAGAAGCCATACCGTATCGTACGCGCCCAAGTATTCATACCCTATAATATGGGGTGAATATGTCCAGCGAGACGGTAAAGTAATTTTTAAACGTGTCCCTCGCAAAGGCGGTTGCTGAGCAAAGCATAAATTTTGAGAATATATTAAATTGCCCACTCCCGGATGATGTAAAGGCCCTCTATCTCTTCTGCAACGGTTTCCAATCCGCTGAAGACCTTTTCAGAATTATACCTTTAGGAGAGATAGTTAGCGATCTAGCCACATATAAACCAAATCGTTTTGCCTTCGCCGAATATTTGATTTACTGTGACACCTGGGAGATTGAGATCAACCCCTCAGCGCATGACAGCAACCGGTTTATTGCAATTAACCAAAACTGAAGCGGAAGGGGCCATTGCGCCGCCGGGCGCTTGGGGCATTATGCGGTTGGGCTATCCGGTTTATTTCCTCACTATAATAGGCGTTTGGAAAATTTTAGGTGTAGTGGTAATTTTGATTCCTAAATTTCCTTTCGTGAAGGAATGGGCTTATGCCGGTTTTTTAGAAAGTCAAAAAATAAATAAATAACGAACGGAATGGGTTATAAAGTAGATTTTGAAAACGTAACGGTAACTGGGTTAGAATCATCTCCTGTAGCAGAAGCGCTTGCTGGTTTACGAGCTCACGAAGCTCGATACTTTATGAATAAATATAAGCTTGATTTTATAGTCTTCCCGGCAAGTGAAAGCCAAGAGACCGTCGATTGGGTGAATCGAATTTTAAAGGAAGAACGGGATATTAAGATTATGTCCAAACCGTTAGAAACAGCCAGTTTGTTGGTGGAAAATATAAAATGGGTTTTCGTCTTTTATGAGAATGGCCTTGCAATAAATATTCCATATACGATCGATAATCCTAAAAAACGTGCTGTAGGTTTTAAACTTTCTGAGGGAATGGAAGTGCCAAAAGAGTTAGAAAAGAAGTTCAAGTTTGCCAAACAGAAATCTATGCTAGCTGGAATAATCAGAGGATCTTTTTTTAATATTAAGGGCGAATATAATAATTGAAATGCTATCTGTGTTACTAAAGTAATTTGGCCGCCGTGTTGGTGACGGGGTCGTGGATTCGGATG
>DASZYU010000205.1:0-13225 GCA_035545215.1 Puia sp. | reverse complement strand
CTTTGTCTTTCGACGGCAGGTACACGGTAATGCTGGGATTATGAATATTTTTTACCCAATAGTCCTGCGCTTGTTCGGGTTCGTTACGCCGGTTTTCGAAGCCGGGCGCACCTCCCGGCCAGAGAGGGATCTGAACGGCCGTGTCCTGGGCGGCAACCGCAAGGGAGGAGGCCAGCAGGAATGGGAATAGCAGTTGACGCATGCGATCTTTTTTGGTAACGGAAGATACGCAGGAAGCTCCGCCCGAACGCGATCTTTTCCCTGCCTGCACGCTTCGCCCGCACACGTACACGTCCCCGGATAAATTGCAACGACGTAACAAGCTAACACCCATAGGTACCGCGTTCTTGCCGCTGGTGGGCCCATGCAGCCGCTCGTGAGGCCAAAACCTCCGCTCATACGCGATATGCGTCTTTCAACCGCTTATTTTGCCGCTTGTCCTGAGAGGAGAGCCGTCATTACATAAAACGACCCGTTCCTACCGGATATGCTAACGGCGAGGGACAAAGCCGTGTTAACTTTACTCCATCAAACAAACGGAGCGAGTCTCCACTGTAAAATGAAACTTCTTCCACTAAGCTGACGCAGCTGTGCGAAATTCTTCCGCAGCATTTCCCATATCATCATCCTAACGAGAGTCAAGCCAGGCTTGAAAAAAACATGAAAAAATTAATCGGGGTGGCAGCCATCCTGTTCACCCTTCTATTATCTGTTATTTACCGTCAGCTGACGGCCAGACCCGCAAAGGAAAAGCCCCCGAAAGGCTGTATAAAGGCCTGCGTACGCGCCGGCCTGCGGGAAGGGATGTTATTGTCCCGACTGCTAATCCAATAGACATCGCAGCATGAAACGGGCGGCGGGCGGGTCTGCAAAGATCTTCCGCCCGACCAGGCGGCTATCCTGCCTGTGGGCCATGTCATGCCCAAAACAGACTTCCTCATTTTTTAATCATTAAAACAACGACCATGGCCACATTAGGCAAAAGGATCCTTTCTGTCTTCGTCGAAAACGGAGACGCAGCCACGCAACGGACGGATCGCGAAACAGCGCATGCCGGAGGGGATGTCGCTGCATCCCGGGCGACGTCTGCCCCGCCCGGCGACAACAGCAATTGTACATCACCGGTGGACGAGCGATTTGCCGTGCATTTCGACAAGCTATTCACCGACGCGAATATCGCGGGACCGGACTATTACGAATTCGCGAGAATGATCACTGCGATGCAGGTGATGCCCGACGAACGGGCAAGGTATGCCGCGGCATTCGCGGGATTACAGGCACAGGGGCTCGACAAGGAACGGCTCCTGGCGACCGCGGCCGACTATCTGCGCCTCCTCGGTCAGGATGCCGATTCGTTCCAGAAAACAGTGGAAGCGTCGCTACAGGAAAAAGTCCACAGCAGGGCTGCGGAGGCTGAAGAAAAGAACCGCCGGATACAGCAGCTGTCGAAGGAGATCCTCGAACTGCAAACGCAGATCGGTACGATGCAACAGGAGATCCGGGACAGCCAGGGTAAACTGGAGGCCGGCCGCAATGCATATGCTGTCGAAAGCGAACGTCGCCGCAGGCAGATCGAAACCGACGTAGAGAAGATCAACCATTATATACCGTAAAAACAACGACCATGAACACATTATTGCAAAAAACGAAAACACCCGGTTGGTGGAGCGAACCCAAGAATATCGCAACTGCCATCGTAGGCCTCGCCTTACTGGCGGGACTCGCATACGGCTTTGTGACCTATGTGCTTCCCTGGCTGGTGAAGGTCACCTGGAACCTCGTCAATCTCGTGATCGGCGGCGTCGTCTGCGGCTTTTTGCTGCTGACCGTCTCGAACCGGAAATTCTGGCGTGCGCTGAAATATTTTTCGGAGTTCATTGCCAACTACTCTATCGGATTGGCGATCGAGCTGAACCCTTTCAGCATCCTGCAGGCAAAGATCGAGCAGGGGTACAGGGACAGGAACGTCCTGTACAAACAAGCGGCGAGGCTGAAAGGCAAGCAAAGCGAGCTGGTCGACAAAGTGAACGAAAAGGAAAAAGAGCTGCAGTTGGACATCCAAAAGGTGAAGATCCTGCAGGCTGACGGCGGATCCCGGCGACAGGTGAGCCTCTATACCAACAATGTGATGCGTTGCCGCGAATACATCGACAATGTAACGCCGATCGTCAGCGATCTCGGCAAGCTGATCAAATTCGCGGATGCCGCTTATGAAGAAAGCGGGATCATGCTGGAGGACGCAAAACTCGACCTGGAAGCAAAGAAGGACCTGTATTATTCCGTCACCACCGGGCTCTCCGCTGTGACCAGAGCGATGAAGGCCTTCAAGGGCGACGATGAATTGAACCGGGATGCCGAAAAAGCGGTCGCGTTGCTGAGAGCGCAGATCGGGGAAAAGATCGGCCACATCCAATCGGCGATAGACGTCACTTCCCGCTTCATGGACGACCAGATGCTGGAAGACAAGGCAAGATCCGCGCAGGCCATCGAGCTCATCAACAGGTTTGACGTCGGCAGGGATTTCCATTATGCCGGTTCCGCGATCGCCTCCGGACAGGATAAGGGCAGGTTGAAAGACGTGTCCGTGCCCGACCGCTACAAAGGTTTGCTGGACTAGCCGAGGCAGGGCTAATGATTATTGTATCGAAGGATTTCTTAACTCTTAAAACTTTTTATATGTCAGTCAAATTAAAACCCGCTGGAAAATTTTTAGTGATCGTTGTTACCGTGACCGGAGTCATTCTTTCGGTAAAATGGTACCAGGGACGGCCCAAAGATGCGGGCAAGGCCGTCGAAGTAGGCAAGGTGACGCTCCCCGATGCGCCAGATGCTTCTTTGAACGCGAATGCCGTTCTGTTGCAGTTGCCCTCCCCCACAGAGGCCGTCAATGGCGGCACCAGGATCACGTGGGAACGAATGGCGTGGAACGCGCAATTCTCGGGTATGTATGCCAACGGGGGCGTCCGGACAACGAAGGGTTCGCTTTTCGACAAAGCCGGTCTCGATATTACCTATCTGCGCCAGGACGATTGCAGCAAGCAAATGGCCGACCTCGTCAAGTTCGCGGGAGAATTCAAGACGAATCCGAATACGCCCGGCGTGATGATCACCTTTATGGGTGACGGGATGCCGGCCTTCATGACGTCGTTGTCCAAAGAGCTGGCGCCTCTCGGTCCTGAATATCAGCCCATCATCCTGCCTGTCGCGCATGGTAAATCCTATGGCGAAGACCAGGTAATGGGACCGCCTTCCTGGAATCAGGATCCGAATAGTTCCGTCGGTAAGTGCGTAGCAGGCGTCCTGCGTGACGGGGACGTGAATATCCTCCTGAAATGGGCCGGCGACAACGGGATCAAGGTGAATCCCGACGAGACGACCTACGATGCCGACGCCATCAACCTCATTGCCGCCAGCGATTTCCTCGATGCGGCGAATAAGTATATCACGGGGTACACCGAACGCAGGAAGATCGTCTCGAACGGCAAAACGACGGGGAGGGATACGACCGTGGGTGTGGATGCCGTCGCGACCTGGACGCCGGGAGACGTGAACGTTGCCACCAAAAAGGGAGGCCTCGTGACGATCGCCAATACGCGGCAATATGCCTCGCAGATGCCGAACCAGACCATCGCGATCAAGAAATGGGCTTACGATCATCGGACCGACATCGAGAACATGATCATCGCGCTGGCGCAGGCCGGCGACCAGGTGAAATCGTTCACCGAAGCGCGGAAATTCGCTGCCCGGGTCAGCGCCGCGGTATACCAGGAACAGACTCCGGATTACTGGTTGAAGTATTTCAATGGAGTCGAAGAGCGCGATATCCAGGGCATGAAGGTGAACCTGGGTGGTTCCGCGGTCTTCAATCTGGCAGATATGGCCAATACGTATGGGTTGGGCGCCGATAGGGTCGACCGGTATAAGGCCGTTTACAACACGTTTGGCAACCTCATGGTCAAGATGTATCCTTCGATCATGCCCAGCTTTATCCCCTATGAAAAGGCGGTGGACAAATCCTTCCTGCTCAGTGTGATCTCGAATCATCCCCAGCTGCTCGAAGGAAAGGCCATCGAAACGCAATATGCCTCCGAGATCACCTCGGCCGTGTCTTCGAGGTCTTACCATATCGAATTCGAGACCGGATCCGCGGTTATCCGTCCGTCGTCTTATGCAACCCTGGATTCGATATTCGAATCCGCAGTTGTGGCCGAAGGCCTGAAGGTCGGCGTATACGGGCATACCGACAACAATGGTGCCGACGCGGTCAATATCCCGTTGTCCGGGAAAAGGGCGAACGGTGTGAGGGAGTACCTGTTGCGTAAAGGTTTGAAGAACGCCCGGATCGAGACGAGGGGGTTCGGTTCATCCAGACCGGTAGCCGATAACGGCACGGAAACCGGCCGCAGCCGCAACCGTCGCGTGGAGATCGTGTTGGGAGAATAATTATTCACCGGCCGGAGGCGATGAAGCCTCCGGCTCTTAAAAGAACTGGTATGTTTAAACCATTTGCAAGGATAAGCCGCATAAACTTCCTGATCCTGTCCGGATCGCAGGCGGCGTTTACACTGATCGTGTGGCAGCTGAGCCCGGCAGGTCTTATCCCCCACCCTTTGCATATCTTCGAAGGATTGACGGAGTTGGTGACGACGAGGTTGTTGCTGGACAACCTGCTGGTGAGTCTGCTTCTAACCCTCAAGGCATTGGTGTACTCGGTCGGCATTACGCTTTTTTTCGCTTATCTGTCCGTCATCCCGTTTTTCCGGTCGATAGCGCAGCTGATCGTAAAATGCCGGTATCTCACCCTCACGGGTCTGATCTTTATTTTTACGCTGCTCACCCGCGACGGAAGCGCGCTGAAGCTGACCTTGCTTGTCTTCGGCATCGTTCCTTTCTTTACGACTTCGCTCCTGTCCGTGATCGCGCATATACCGGCGCAGGAATTCGAGCTCTGTCAAACACTCGGTTATAGCCGGCGGCAGAGCCTGTACGAAGTGATCGTCGTTGGAAAGGCAGATCAGGTCTTCGAGATCGTGCGGCAGAATTTCGCTATAGCGTGGATGATGATCACGATGGTGGAGGGGCTGAACATGAGCGAAGGCGGCATCGGGGCGTTGCTGATCAAATACAACAAATACAACGACCTGACGCATGTGCTTGCGCTGCAGGCCGTCGTTTTCGGGCTCGGGCTTTTTTTCGACTACCTGTTGGGGACAATGCGTCACTGGCTTTTCCCCTACACCAAACATTGATGGTTATGACACCATATATAAAACGCGACGTTTTGTTGCATGCCAGGGAAGTATCGCTTTCATACGGCTCCAAATGTATTTTGCATGACATTAATTTCTGCATCCGGGACGTCGTTCGGCCGGGCCTGCAGCAGGGGCAGGTCGTTTCGCTGGTCGGGAGGAGCGGCATTGGAAAAACGCAGTTGTTCCGTATCCTGTCGGGGCTTCAAAAACCCTGTTCGGGCTCCGTCGTAATCCGCGAGCGAAAACCCTCCGAGACGCCTGCGGGCGGTATCGAAGTATGGCAGGAGCGGCAGGCAAGAGCCGGAGACATGGGCGTCATTTTCCAGAACTGTTACCAGTTCGGCTGGAGAACGGTGAGGCAATCGCTGATGCTGGCGGCGCACCAAAACAAAGCGCTTGCAGGCGCGGAAGAAGCTGCGATAAGGGAGTATGCGGGCCGGTTTGATATCGGCGATGTATTACCCTGTTATCCGGCTCAATTGTCCGGAGGTCAGCAGCAGCGGGTAAGCATCATCCAACAATTGTTGAAAGGGTCGGATTTTCTCTTGTTGGATGAGCCCTTTTCCGGTTTGGATATCTGTGTCCTCGATAAAGTCGTCGAGTTGCTGCTGCAGGTGTCGCTGTCCAATGAACGCAAGACGCTCATCATTGTGTCGCACGATGTCGCGACGGCGGTAGCCATATCGGATACGGTTTTCATTCTCGGCAAAGAATCCGGAAGGGAGGGTTCGACGCTAGTGCACGAGATCGATCTCATGGAGCGGGGATTGGCATGGCGCCAGGACGTCCGGCAGGAAAAGGCCTTTGAAGAGACGTTGCAGGAGATCAGGGCCCGCCTTTGACGGGGACGGTCGGCGGGGGCCGCGACGACGGTGGTCGCCGAATGGGTCAGCTTTTCATCAGGGCGCGGATCCCGGCCCATCCGATCTGCATGCCGATGCAGAAGACGAGAAAGGCGCTGAGACGATTGACGATCTGCTCGCCACGGGGTCCAAGCCGGTGGATAATGCGCGCGGTATTGGCATAGCAGATATAAATGAGGATGCAGATCAGGAGGATGGCGATCAACAGGGCAGCCAGGTTGAAAAAATGGATCACCAGGTCGCTCTCGCCTTCGTGGGCGCTCAGCGTCAGGATGACGGAGATCGTGCCGGCGCCGGTCGTCATGGGAAACGCGATGGGATAGAACAGGATGTTATCGATGTTGTCGGTCCGGCCGGTCGGTTGGGCCTTCTCTTTGTCTCCCTGGACATGGTCGTCGGAAGTCAGCAGCAACCAGCCCATGCGGCAGATCATGATGCCACCCGCGAGCTGAACGATGGGAATGGATAGACCGAAAAGGCGCAGGATCCAGCTGCCGATGATCGCCGAAACGGCACAGATAGCAAAGCAATAGAGCGCCACATTTTTTGCCGCCCGCTTTCTCTGCGCGAAACTGAGACCGCCGAGAAGGGGGTCGACGATAAAGGCCGAGCCAACGGGGTTGACGGCCGGGAAAAGCGACAGGAACGCGATGAGGATCGTATTCAGGAATGGAAGATCGAAGTGCATGAACAATATTACGCTAAATTGCGGGTCTCAGGAATTACTATGAAAAGGCACTTTGTAGGTCTGTTATCGATCTTGGCACTGGCTGCCTCGACGTCGGGTTGTCGCTCCTCCTCTAACCCGGATGCTCCGCACGTCGTGATCCGGACACCCGCCGGGGACATCGAGGTCGAAGTGTATCTCAGGAAGGCGCCGAAGACGGCCGGAGCCTTTCTGTCGTACGTGGATTCAGGGTTTTACCGGAACGCAAGCTTCTACAGGGTCCTGAATGCGGAAAACCAGCCGACCGGGGCCGGACAATCGAAATTGATACAGGGAGGTATCTGGAAGACAGACCATGCGAGGGCTGTCCGTATGCCGGGCGTCCCGCACGAAACGACCAACCAGACACATCTTTTGCATAGGGATGGAACGATCTCTCTGGCGCGCGGCGCGCCGGGTACGGGAACGACTGAATTTTTTATTTGCATCGGCGACCAGCCGGGATTCGATTTCGGCGGCGAAAATAACCCTGATGGTCAGGGTTACGCGGCGTTTGGAAAGGTCGTGAGAGGGATGGAAGTAGTGCGTTCGATCTATGAGAGCCCGGAAAACGACCAGTCTTTCACACCGGCCATCCCCATCCTCAATATCACCAGGAAATAGGCGGGCGCGATCATTTTGCGTAATTTTAGCGACGGATAGGCTTTAATACGTTTTAATGTATGTTGGCAAGAATCGGCCGGATCGTACTCCGGGCAGTATTAGCGTTACTGATCTTTTTTATTATCCTTCTGCTTGTGTTCGACCGGCTGGTTCAGTTCAGGATGGACAATCACGAGTTGTCCGCCTGGTTTGGACAGCGTCATCTCCAACCGAAGATCGGCTATTATACTTCAGAAGGCCGGAAGATCCGATACGTGCAAGTAGGCAATTCTCCGGATGCGACGATCCTTTTCATACATGGGGCGCCGAGTTCGCTCAGTTACTGGAAGAGTTATCTTGCCGACAGTGTCTTGTTGGCGCGGGCAACGCTATATGCCGCTGACCGGCCGGGCTATGGGTATTCCGGCTTAGCCGACCCGATGCCGGATATATCCGAGCAGGCGGCTGCGCAGGTACCGATACTCGATAGCTTGCACAAAGCGCACCATCCCGTCATCCTCGTCGGCGTGTCTTATGGTTCGCCCATCGCCTGCCGGCTGGCAATGGATCATCCCGAACTGGTCGATGGTCTCGTGCTGATCGCGCCGCCGCTGGCCCCGGGTCAGGAAAAGATCTTTTGGTTCACTTATGCGATCGAGAATCCGATGATCCATTGGGTGGTGCCGCGCATGTTGCAGACGGCTAACGAAGAAAAGATTCACCACAGGGATGGATTGACTAAAATGCTGCCGCTTTGGGGTCGGATCCATGTCCCGGTGATTTATCTGCAGGGGGAAAAAGACGGACTGGTGGATACGACGAATGCAACATTTGCGCGCCAGCATTTAACAAATGTCCCCTATCTGGATATTCGTATGATACCGGGCAGGGGACATCTGCTTGCTTTTGCCGAAAAGAAGAGGATCGAAAAAGCAATTCTCGAAATGCTCGACCGGACCGAGCGGCGGCATTAAATCGCGGCGGAGGCCCGTGACCTGACAGTGGTCGCTCCGCTGGGACCGAACGTGCGACGGCACCCCGATGGTTCAGCGAGTGTCCTCGCGCTGCGAAATCGTTTTCATCGCGGCGGTCCGGCTCATTTTTCTTTCGGCGCCATGGGCTGTGGATGAAAGCGCGGCTGGCTCGCCTTTGAAGGGAACGCCCGCAGTGTTTGGCGAAATGTCCATGCCTTCCGGAGTTTCTTTCGGGATCAGCTGCTGAGCGGTCAGCCCCAGCACCGCGTCGTTCGCATATTCCACGGGGGCTGCCAATATTTTTTTCAAGAGATCCACAACCTCTTCCTCTTTCTCGAACTTATAGTTCTTTCCCATGATGTTCATGGCGATGCTGATCACCGGTCCTTCCGGGTAACCGATCGCCCGAAGATCCTTTCCTCTTAATTTTAATTTAGCCACTGTCGTTATTTAAAGCACGGATGGTTTGGACCATCCGTGCTGTTGTTCTATTTTGCGGGCGGCCCGAACAACTGCCGCAACTGATCGATCAGGACGCCGCTGCCGTTCACGCTGATAGTGCTGACTTTTTCGGCAATCTTTTCGACATATTCCAATTCCTTCAATTTGAAGAGCATCGGGTTTTCTTCGAGCAGTCTGGCCGTGTTCAGCAGGCTCCTCGTGCTGGCAGTCTCTTCCCGCCTGGTGATGATATTTGCCTGCGCCTTTTTCTCGGCGATCAGCACCTGGTTCATGATCTCCTTGACGTCGCCAGGCAGGACGATGTCCCTGATGCCGAAGGCGGCTACCCGGACGCCCAGCGTTTCCGATTCCTTTTCTACCCTTTCCAGGACGTAGGTCATGATAAGATCCTTTTTTTCCAGCAATTCGTCAAATCCGACGCCGGCGACATACTCCCGTAGGGCTAGCTGGAAGGCCACGTACAATTGCCGATCGTATTCCTTATTCCGAAGGAGCGCGGTCTCAATATCAGCGACCTGGTACCTCGCCCATGCGTTGATCCGCAAGGCAGTCTTATCCCCCGTCAGGATCTCCTGGCCGTTGATCTCCATCTGCTGAAGCCTTGTATCGACTTTGCCGATGTAGACCTGGATGTTGTTCTTCCACCAGTAATAGAAGCCGCTGTCGAGCGTCCGTTCGTATTTACCGTCGACGAACAGGACCGCCCTTTCATACGCCTCGACGTTGTAAGTCCTTACATAGGGAGCGACCTGTTTGCTCAGGAGCGCGGTCCGGTCAATGTCCTCTGTGATCGCGATCTTACTGATGTCGGCGGTGACGAACGTGTATTCCACGATGCCTTTCCAGTAAGCATAGCGTCCGGCCGTCAACACCTGTTTCAACAATCCGTTTTCGTACTGAAGGACGATCTCGTTGTCCCGGACCCCTACGATATACAGGCACTCCTTTAGCCGTTCGTCCTTCAACAGGATGTTCAGCTCGACGGGAGCGACAAAGGGCAAGGCCAGATCGTATACCAATACTTTTTGGCCAAGGCCGATCCAGTAATTACCTTCGGTCAGCAACCGCTGGTATACGCCATTTTTGAAAACCAGTGCTTTCTGGTAGGCGTTGATCTTTACCCGTTTCATTGTTTTTGAATTTATTCTTCTTCATTAAATACGTTTTCAAAAGCCGGCGCCACCGATCACCCGCTATGCGCGGGAAAGGTGCGTGGTTGATGCGTCCGTGAGTCGCCGTCCTGCGGGCGCCAGGCGCGCAAGACTTCCCGAAATTTCGGCATCCTCCTGGGACCGATCGCAAAGCGTATATCGGGTTGCACAGGCATTGCTCCCGGCTGGGAGGCATGCTTTCGCCGGCCGATGACGCCGCACTTTTGTTCTGATCACCCCTTTTTAGAGCAGGGGGCGCACTGCTGATCCTACGTTAACAACGTAGTGCTCTACCGCCTGAGCTATCTGCGTTTCAAGCAGAGTGGGATTCGAACCCACGCCTGGCTATTGCTCTACCCGCTGAGCTATCCCGTTGCCGGGAGAAGGAGTCGAACCTTCGACACATAGCTACGAGGTAAATACTACCATCCGTCAACAGCATACAGGAAGTTACCACCCCTGCACTGCGGAGCCTTGTGAAGCTCTCACCCGGATTGCGTGATCCGGCAGGTATCCACCGAGTTTTCCCGATTGGGAATATTTTTTTAAAATGCTCGATTCAACAGTTGGTCGCCAGATGGCTCCTGAATCCGAGGACCTCCCTTCTTTCGGGCGCGACATTCGGCTCATTCTGACCTGCTATCTCCGCGATCGTCATGGGCCGCGTGATGAACGTGTCGAAACCGAGACGGTTGCTGAGTCGCTGTGATTGAGCGACATCCAGTTTGCCGAACTCGTATTTGGCGATCAGTCGGCCTTTCCGAAGCAACGCGCTGTCGACCAGGGTCAACGGGCTGTTGAAAGTGCAGATCAGCTGGACATTCAGAAAATCGGAAAGCAAGCCGTCCGAAATATTCAACAGGTTGGAAACCGATGAACCTCGATGGTGTCTTCGGTCCATGATCACATTCTCCGCGTCCTCGATGATGAGTACCGTTCCCGGATTACCGGTCAGCAGCTGAATGAATTCGGGGTCCGTCAGGCCACCTGTTAAGGCCGGCGGGAGGAACAGAATCCTTTTCTTTATCCGGCTGATCAGATAGCGCAGATAGGTTGTCTTTCCTGTTCCCGGTAGCCCGTGGAGCAGTACGATCCCCTTGTCCTTATCCTTATTCAGCCGTTGCCGGATGACTATATCGATCTCCCGGAATCCAGGGTTATAGTACAGGTCCAGGTCGAGACGCGTCCGTTTGATTTCCATTGTACTGAGATCCAGCCTGTTATTACTCCTGATCACGACATTGATCTCGAGCGGCTCGCGACGCTGGCGTTGTTTGAGCGGTGCGATCAGCCTGGCCGTTTCCATGAGGAACGTATCGTTGCGCCCGTCGTGCCAGAGTTCGCAATACCCCTGATTGAATTCAGCCACGCATTGATTGTCCAGGACGGTCAGCGTGCGTCCAAAAACCATTTGCTTTTTCTTCCTGTCGTACCATTGGTATCGATATACCTTGCTTATTTTGCAGCCATATTTTTCCGAAAAAGCGGTGAACGCCTTTTCCCCATCGACAGAGCCGATATAGAACTCGCTGGGCAACCCATTGAAATAATGGCAGTATAACCCTTTGGCGTCGACCGGCTCTTCGCTGAACAGGTCGATGGTTTTGACTATGGTGCCGGAAGCGATTGTTTCCATTTTTGTTGTCTTTATTTATTGTACCATTTTGTTTGCGCATGCGGAGCTGGCAAAGGCGTCGGGTTTTGCTTTAAAGGCGAAACCCATGCCGACGATATAGCCCATTGCTTCTTTCAATGCATCGTAGCTTTTGAAATTCGGGTTCGTGTTGATGTCGGCATGGACTTCCAGGTCGACATCATACAAGGTGAAGAGCCGCGACAGCGAATAAGCGACATCGATGCTTTTTCCCACCTCCTGCAGCATTCTCTCCCTGACACTCATTTTTCGGGCGGTGGTATCGGTATGGACGTACATGCAACCGCCCTTCCCTTTCCTCAGGAATACGATCACGGTGGCAAACTCTGTAGCCTTTGCCTTGACCTGGCTATCCGTGCCGATGCAGACCTTGAGCTGGTTGCCCCTGCTCTTTTCCTTCACCAGGACAGACCTGATCTCGTCTTCGATCGGAACCCTGATCAGGGTGCCGTCGGGTTTTCGCCATTGTTTTAACTGATCCATTGCTTCAACTTTATTCGCACGGGATACAGGACTCGAACCTGTATCTGCGGTTTTGGAGACCAATGTGTTATTCGGTTACACCAATCCCGTGTAGCGGTGCCCCGGGGATCGAATCCCGATGACCGGTCTTTCAAACCGGCGCAGGAACCATCTCCGCCAAAGCACCTTTTCTGTTGCCAGGACTGGATTCGAACCAATACCATCCGTGTCAAATACGGATATGCTAGCCATTGCACTACCCGGCATCGGTGATCTGCACGGGAATCGAACCCGTATCGCAAGAGTGAAAGTCTTGCATCCTGGCCTTTAGACGAGCAGATCGAAAAACACAAAAACCCGGTCTTTAGGGACCGGGCTTGAATCGGGAACGTCCTTGTTCAGGACATCCGTCTTGATTGCCTCGGTCTCGGATATTGGCACAGGTTGCCTGTCCAGGAAATCGCCCGGTTTTTACGGACAACTCGTTCCTGTGAAGCCTGCGGCCGAAAATTCGAATGACTTGTCATCATGCCAATTAAAAAGCCCCGCTTCTGATTGCGGGGCTTGCTTTATATCGATCTGTGATCAATTTACCTGATAGCAAAACATGCCCCGCGCCCGGCAAACCTCTCTGTGAGATTGACCCGGTCCGATTTTTCGATCTGTTGGAACATGTATCGCATTTTGTGAATTTTTTAACAGTGCAAAGGTGCTGCAATTTTTTGGATTGCGCCAAATTTTCCGGGAACTATTTTTTTATTTTATTAAATTGGGAGGGACCAAAGCATGGGAAAACCTTTTCCAAACATCTAATTATGTGTGGTTATGAAAAGTTTTTTCCTCCTGCCGCTGCTCCTGATGAATTCAGCCTTCCCGGGCCATTCACCCCTGTTTGTCGACCCAACGGGGACGTACATACTGAAAGGAGAAGTAAAAAAGAACAAGATAGTCGGTCATTATGGCGAGCTGCGCGTAAGGTTGTTGGACCCCGGGACAGCGGCGTTTTGCTTTTACCTCAACAATGGCTACCCGAACTACGCCTCCATAGCGCTGATGGATACGCTGAACTATGCAGACAACCGGTTGTACTATAGAAGC
>DASZYU010000204.1:0-21107 GCA_035545215.1 Puia sp. | reverse complement strand
CGACCATTCATCATTCAAAATCTTCACTACCTGAATCATTAGCGTTCGATCTCTCTGGTAATTTTAGGAACTTAGATACCTTCAACCAAAAATCATCCTTTTATGTTACGCGCACTTCTTTTTTCGGCCGCGATGCTGATCGGAGCCAACAGCGTCTATGATTTCAAGGTAACCGGGCTGGACGGAAGTCCGCTCAATATCTCGCAATACAAAGGCAAGAAAATATTGATCGTGAACACGGCCAGCAAATGCGGGTACACTCCCCAATATGCAGACCTCGAAAAATTGTATGAAAAGTATAAGGACAAGCTGGTGGTGATCGGATTCCCGGCAAATAATTTTGGCCAGCAGGAACCCGGTACCAACAAAGAGATAACGGAATTTTGTACGAAGAACTATGGGGTAACTTTCCCCATGTCGGAAAAAGTGGATGTGGTTGGCGACAATATCGCTCCTCTGTTCAAATACCTCACGGACGAGGCGCACAAATTAGGCGTGGCCGACCCTGTTATCAAATGGAATTTCACCAAGTTCCTCGTGGATGAGAATGGCAAGCTGATAGCGGTTTTCCCGAGCAAGGTCAAACCGATGGACCCCGAAATCATTAAATATTTGAATTAAGGAAAGCGGGCGGCAGCCGCTTTCCCCACGGGCAGATAGCGCGGGAACATAGGCGTTTAAAAGAGGGCGAGCGATTTTTTCTTGTCGCGCCGTCCTCTTTTTTTATTTTTACAGCATGTCTTTCAACTCTGTCATCGGGCAGGACCAGGTAAAGCGAAGGTTGGTGGAAATGGTCCGTCTGAACCGTCTCAGCCACGCTTTATTGTTCCTTGGTCAGGAAGGAAGTGGAGCGCTTCCGATGGCCCTGGCGTTCGCCCAATACATCGTGTGCGAAAAAGCGGACGGGAACCAGGACGATGCCTGCGGAATCTGTCCTTCCTGTGTCAAGGCGAGCCGGTTGATCCATCCGGACATACATTATTCTTATCCGGTGATACCGAAGAAGCCAGGAGATAAACCCGTCAGTACCGATTATAGCCAGGAATGGAGGGAATTTATCAGGCAATACCCGTATGGAAATGCGTATGACTGGCTGCAATTCATCGGCGCGGAGAACAAACAGGGCAATATCACAGCGCAGGAATGCAACGATATCATTCACAAGTTAAGCCTGAAGAGCTTTGAAAGCGGCTATAAGATCCTTGTCATGTGGATGCCGGAATACCTTGGCAATGAAGGTAACAAGCTGCTGAAATTGATCGAAGAGCCGCCCCCCGATACGCTATTCGCGCTGGTAGCGGAAAACGAATCGCTCATCCTGCCGACCATTCTTTCACGGACGCAGTTGGTAAAATTGCCCTTGCCCCAGCCGGCGGATATCGAAAAGGCGCTGATAGAAAGGGCTGCAGTCGAACCGGGCCAGGCGCGGCAGATCGCGGTCGTGTGCGAAGGCAACTATCATGAAGCGTTGCAACTGATCAGGCATGCGGATGACGACTGGCAGGGCGTCCTTCGGGATTGGCTGAACGCCATTTTAAAAACCGGGCCGGTCGCCCAGGTAAAATGGATCGACGAGATCAGCAGATCTGGGCGAGAGCGCCAAAAGCAGTTCCTCCGATATTTTAATCATTTGCTCGAGCAGGCGATCCGGCTGCGCTGTTTCGGTGACAACTCGCTACCCATACCGGAAGCGGAAAGGGATGTTGCGCAGCGGTTGAATAAGATCGCAGATATCGGTCAGCAAAAGGCCATTATCGAAGAACTGGACAGAGCAGCTTATTACATTGAAAGGAATGCGCATGCAAAAATGCTCTTCCATGCTCTGACGATCAAATTATACCATATCCTGGCGGAGCACAAGCTGGCGCGCGTGAATTGACCGACCGTCCAGAGGCGGACACATACCGGCCAGGGTGAATGACCAACCTGCGCACAAGCTGCAAGTCCGCCCGGAAGGGGCAAACGCCGCCAGCCTTGAGGAGTATGCCGGGCGGCGGCGATGGCATTTTTTGGGGGATTGGTTATGAATTTCTGTGTATATTTGACAGTCTTGGCCCTATAGGGCCAGTGAAAAGAAGTGCGATCCGGGCAACGGAACAGGTGAATTGGAGTCAGGTGATGCCGGAGGCGTTGGAAAACTGTATTTTGTATTCAATATATTCCGCGTAGCGTAAAGTCTACAGGTCTTTCCAAGGTCAGGGCCTTTTCCCCCCTGTGCGGTTTTCCACTTCTTTCCATATTTTTCATCATCCTTTTAACTTATTCCAGTATATGGGTTGTAGTAATTGCGGCACATCCAAAGGGGGCAAACCGGCTGGGTGCAAGAGCAACGGCGGATGCAGTACCGGGGGATGTAACCGGATGAATGTTTATGACTGGCTGGCCAATCTTCCTTTCAGCGATCCTGAAAGTGGGTGTCGGATCGTCGAAGTAAGCTTTAATCAGGGAAGTAGAAAGGAATTTTACCGTAATTCGACGACCCAGGCGTTGACGAGGGGCGATTTGGTGAGTGTAGAGGGGGTCAGCGGTTTCGATGTAGGCGAAGTGTCGATGACGGGCGAGCTGGTCCGCTTGCAGCTGAAAAAGAAGGGTGTCGAAGAGCGGAGTCCCGATTTCAAAAAGATCCTGCGCAGGGCCAGCGATAAAGACCTGGAGATAATGCACCAAAACAAGGCGCGGGAAAAAGAGGCGCTGGTCCGAAGCCGCGCTATCGCCCGGCGGCTCAAGCTGGAGATGAAAATGAGCGAAGTGGAGATCCAGGCAGATGGCAGAAAGGCGACTTTCTTTTACATAGCGGACGACCGGGTGGATTTCCGCGAGCTGATCAAGCTGTATGCGGGGGAATTCCGGCTAAAAGTGGAAATGCGGCAGATCGGTGCCCGCCAGGAAGCGGCCAAGGTCGGCGGAGTAGGCAGTTGCGGACGCGAACTTTGCTGTGCCACCTGGCTGAGCGATTTTAAATCGGTCAATACCACTGCTGCGAGGTACCAGAACCTCTCGATCAACCAAAGCAAGCTGAGCGGGCAGTGCGGGCGGCTTAAATGTTGTCTGAACTACGAGTTGGATACCTACCTCGATGCCCTTCAGAATTTCCCGGACAACGCAGACACGCTGCAGGTTGCCAAAGGAACCGCCAGTCTGATCAAGAAGGACATTTTCAAGAACCTGATGTGGTACGTCCTTCCGGACAGTAACAAACAATATCCGTTGACCATCGAGAGGGTGCGCAAGATAAGGCAGATGAATCTGCAGAATATGACGCCTGAAACCCTCGATCCCGTAGAAGTGAGCACGGGCAAACCGAAGGAGCCCGAAGCCGGGTTTGTCGATCTGGTCGGCCAGATCAGCCTGAAGACGCTGGAAAAAGCCGACCGCAAGAAAAGACACGGGCATCACAAACATCAACCGCAACATGGGGGCGGTGGTTCTCAGCAGGGCGGCGGAGGTCAGCACGGAGGAGCAGGTTCCCAGCAAGGGGGCGGCGGAAGGAATGCTGGTGGCAGGGATGGCAGGCTGTCCGGCAACGCTGGGGGAAGAGAAGGAAGGCCGCCGCAGGATTCTGGTAAAAGGGATGTTAAAAAGCCCGGGACTCCCCCTCCGCAGCAGCAGAAAGGCGGAGGCGGCAAGCGGAAATAGATGCTATGCGCCCGTCAGACAGGGTTCGGCGGGCAGGGCCAATCCGCAATCGAACTGTTAAACCCGGGGTGGCAAGCGCAGGTTACCCTTTTCCTCATTAATTTTGTATACTAATAAACTCTATAACTATGGCACTCTTCAATTCCAGTAATCCTACCCTTACGGAAAAAATTTTCAGTAAGTCGATAGACCGGACCAGTACCGAAGTAATGACGGTCAGGGGCTCGATCCAGAAATTCGGGTTCCTGATGCTTATGGTCCTGGCCGGCGCAGCATATACGTGGAAGCTGTACTACTCCTTCAAGGTACCGACGATGATGACCCTGATGATGGTCGGCGTATTCGGCGGGATGATCTGCGCGTTCGCAACGATTTTTTTTCCCAAACTCGCCAGGTATCTTTCTCCTGTGTACGGCCTGCTCGAAGGATTTGCGCTGGGCGGTATATCGGCTTTCGTCAACGATGCCTTCAAAACCAAATATCCGAACATCGTCTTGTCGGCGGTATTGCTGACGTTCGGGGTAGCGTTTGCGGTTTTCCTGCTGTATAATTTCAGGGTGATCCGCGCAACGAATAAGTTCAGAGCAGTCATTCTCTCGTCGATGATCGGGATTGCGATCTTCTACTTCATCGATATCATCCTCGGGTTCTTCGGCATCCGGATCCCCTTCATGCAGTTTGGAGACAACAGCATGATCGGCATTGTGGTAAACCTGTTCGTGGTCGTGATAGCCGCGTTAAGCCTGGTGTTGAATTTCGATCAGATTGAAACGGGCGAGCAGATGGGCGCGCCGAAATACATGGAATGGTATGGCGCCTTCGGGTTGCTGGTCACCATGGTCTGGTTATACCTGGAGATCTTACAATTGATCAGTCGATTCTCGAACAATAGAAGCTAAGTAAAAGGCCGGCGAACGCCGGCCTTTTTTATTTTCAGACAAAATTCCTAGAACCCATCCCCATCCAGCAGATTGCCAAGTCCTCCGAGGATGCTTCCCTCTTCCCGGCGGCTACCGAACTGCGGACTGTATTGGATGATGCGGCTGGCCAGCCGGCTGATCGGCAGGGATTGCAACCAGACCTTGCCGGGACCTCTCATGACGGCAAAGAAGAGCCCTTCACCGCCGAACATCCAGTTGCGAATACCCCGGATGAATTCGATGTCGAAATCGACCGTGGGTTGGAAGGCAACCACGCAGCCCGTATCGACCTTGAGTACCTCACCGGGTGCAAGTTCTTTTTCGACAATGTATCCGCCCGCGTGAACAAAGGCCATGCCGTCGCCGTCGAGCTTCTCCATGATAAATCCTTCTCCGCCGAAGATGCCGGTTCCCAGGCGGCGTTGAAAGGCGATCCCGATGCTCACCCCCTTGGCGGCGCATAGGAAGGCATCTTTTTGCGCGATGATACTACCTCCGAGCAATTGAAGGTCGAGCGGGATGATCTTGCCGGTGTAGGGCGCGGCAAAGCTGACCCTCCTTTTTCCGGCTCCGATATTGGTGAACGCGGTCATAAAGAGATTTTCCCCGACCAGGACCCGTTTGCCCGCATTCATCAGGCGGCCGAGCAGCCCTCCCTGGTTCGATGCGGCGGAGCCGTCTCCGAAAAGCGTCTGCATCTCGATGCCGTCGTCCATCATCATGAAGCCGCCCGGTTCGCCGATGACGGTCTCGCCCGGGTCGAGCTCTACCTCGACGAACTGCAGTTCTTCACCGTAGATCTTGTAGTCGATTTCGTGGTTATTGCGCATAAGTGGATATTTTGTTTATAGTTTAAAATTCCCGATCGGGTTTCTATTCCGGAGACCTTCCCAATAATTCGCCGATCAAACGCCCGATCCAGCGTAAAAAGCGCCATATCTGGCGAAAGATCACCATCAGCGGAAAGACCAAAGCCAGCACCATAAGCAGATTGATGATCGCATGTAGCAGCGGGGAATCGGATCCCATACCAATGAGCATTACAATCAACCAGGCGATGGGCATCATTGCCAGGACAAAGACGAACCGGTTCGAAGAAATTTTATAGAACCGCTGTACGGGTTTAACCTGAAGATTGACCATCATCAAATAGAGGAATAAAGGCGTTAGTGGTGGTATCCCAAGGAAAGAAATCCACTTTCCGCCGTACATGCGGCGCATCGGACGACGGAGCCGTTCCGAGATCAGGTACATGCTGGGAACCATGAACAGGGTCATGAAGAAGGCGAATGCCAAGCCGAAGATGATGGTCCAGGACAGGGGTTTCCAGAATACCGCGTTGTCTCCGCCGAAATAGATCTGGGGGTTCAGGTCTGAAAACAGCGTGATGAAGTTGATATTGAAACCAACCGCCAGCGGGATCAGGGCCAGTATAGCGGCCAGCGCGGTCAGCAGGACGGGAATGATACGGGTCTTACCGGCTTCGATGGCTGCTTCGCGGGTTTTCATGCCGCGTGCGCGCAGCTCGTCGGTGAATTCGATCACGAGGATACCGTTCTTCACGACGATACCGGCCAGGCCTACGATACCGAGACCCGTCATGATGACCGAGACTTCCATTTTTGTGATTGCGAAGCCCAAAATGACCCCGATGACGCTGAAGAGGATCTCGTTCAGGATGATGACCGATTTGGCAACCGAGCCGAACTGGATAACAAGGATGACGAGGATGGTCGCCAGCGCAATGATCAGTGCTTTGAAAAGGAATGCACCGGTCTCTTTCTGCTGTTCGCCTTCGCCCGTCTGGGTGATCGTGACATCATCCGGCTTATGCGTGAAATTGGCGATCGATTTCGCCAGGTCCTGGTTGACTGCCGTCGGTGTATACCCATTGAGTACATTGGACCGAAGCGTGATCATCCTTTTCTGGTTCTTCCGTTTGACGCTGCCGAGCGTGCTGGTATAGTCGACATGGACCAGCGAGCTGATCGGGACGTTCCGGATCGCACCGCCGGCGGCAATGTCGCGGTAGGTGATGTTCATATTCAGGAGGTCGGTCAGGCTTTTCCGCTGCGACGCCAGGTTGCGGATATAGATCTTGTATTCGTCCTTTCCTTCCTTGATCTTGGAGGATTCGAGCCCAAAGACGGCGGTGCGCAGTTCCTGTCCGATCGTGGCCGAGTTGATGCCTTCGATCATGGCTCGTTGGCGGTCGACGGTCAGCGTGATCTCGGGGTTGGTGAGATCGATATCCATTTTGAGCTCTTCCACGCCGGGAGTCTGGATCGAATCGAGATAGTTCTTCAGCGAGACGGCCGTTTTGATGAGATCGTCGAAATTGTCGCTGGCGACCTCGATATTGACCGGAGGATCGGTGGGCGGCCCATTCTGCTCCTGATTGACGGTGATCTCGGCGCCGGGGATATTTTTCATCACGTGCCGGATAGAATCAAGGTACATGGAGGTCGATACGCCGTGGCGCTTTTTAAACTCGACAAAGGATACCTGGATGCGTCCGAGTTCGGGGTGGGTGCTTTGATCGCCGCTGTTCGGGTCATTCGCGCCGACGGCAACATTGCTGATAACACTTTCGACCACCGGGTTCGGTTTGGTACCATCGCCCATGCCGAGCACCGAAAATACCTTGCGCTCCAACTGATGCGTAACCGAGTCGGTATAGTCCACATTGGTACCGACGGGCAGTTTCAGGTACACAAAGATCTGGTTGGGGTCTCCTTTCGGGAAGAAGACGACACCGACGTTGCGAACTTTAAAAAACAACAGTGAGGCTCCGAGGAGCAGGAAGGTACTAAATAACAGCCAGGCAGGCCGCCAACCCTTAAGGGCCCAGCGAAGCAGCTGTTCATATCCGCGCATGATCGACGGCAGGAACCTGTTTTGGAAACTATGGATCATCCGGTCGAAGACGAATTTGTTGAGGATGACCAGCGCCACGATGAATAACAGGAAATTGCCGAGAAAGCGCTGACCCAAAAGGTCGAGCAGGACGCCAAAACCGATCGCGATCCACAATCCGGGCTTTTTGAAGATGGCTGCACGGGTGGCAGCGGTCCCGTCTTCGGGATGATTCATGAAATCCACCGCAAACACCGGGTTCATAATAAACGCCACGATGAGCGACGCCGCCAGGGTAAAGATCAGCATGGCGGGAAGATAGACCATGAATTTCCCGATGATGCCGGGCCAGAACAGCAGCGGGAAGAAAGGCGCGAGTGTCGTCAGGGTACCTGCCAGCACCGGCACGAAGACTTCTCCGGCCGCCATCATGGCTGAAGTAGGAGCCGTAAGCCTGCCTTTCGCCTGCGTGAAGATGCGGTGGGTATTTTCGATCACCACAATGGCGTCGTCGACGATGATGCCGAGGCCGAACAGCAGCGCAAAGAGGACGATAAAATTGAGGGTAACCGCGCCGCCGATCATGAATTCCGCGCCGGGAAGAAAGCAAAATGCGACGAACATGCTGAGCGGGACAGAAAGCGCCACGAAGAACGCGTTGACCACGCCCATAAAGAACATGAGGATGATCAATACCAGGACGAACCCGATGACGATCGAGTTGACGAGATCGTTGAACGAATTCCTGGTTTGCGTGCTTTGGTCGCCGGTGACGACCACGTGCAGGTCCTTCGGCAGGCTTTTCATCATGTCCCTGACGATGCCGCGAACCGTGTCCGAAGTCTCGATCAGGTTTTCGCCCGAGCGTTTGATGATATTGAGCGTCACCACATTTTTTCCATCCAGGCGGGCATAGCTTTCCCGGTCCCGGATCGTGTCCTTGATCGTGGCAATGTCCTTCAGGTAGACAGGATAGCCGCCCTGGGGGCTTCGGATGACGATGGAAGCTATGTCTTGTGCCGTATGGAACTGTCCTTTCAACTGCAGGTTACGTTTCATATTGCCGACATCAAGAAGGCCACCGGAAATGTCCAGGTTCTCGGCTTTCACGGCCTGGTCGATATCGTTGAACGTGATATTCGAAGCCCTCATCTTATAGTTATCGACATCGATCTGGAATTCCCGTTCGGGGGCGCCTACGATATCTACGCGGTTCAACTGCGGCAGGTCTTCGAGTCTGTCTTTGATGTCGTCGGCAAACTTTTTGAGCCGTTGCTGGTCGTAGTCGCCGCTGATATTGACATACATGATCGGCAGATCCGAAAAGCTGACCTCGAGCGCTGTCGGTTGCTGCGTCAGATCGGTCGGCAGGTCCTGTTTGGCCTTATCGACGGCATCCTTGACCTTTTGCAGTGCAACGTCTGTCGGAACATCGGTCTCGAATTCGACCATGATCGCCGAATAGTCCTGCTGCGAGGTGCTGGTGAACTTATTGATCTTGGCTCCCGTGATGGCCTTGATTTGTTTTTCGATCGGCCGGGTCACGAGGTTTTCGATGTCTTTTGGTGAATTGCCGGTATAAACCGTGGAAACATAGATCGTTGGAATGACGATATCCGGGAACTGCTCTTTGGGAAGCGTAACGAACTGGAAAATGCCGATACCGCTTACCACGAGCATGAGCAGGTAGATAGCCGTTTTATTGGTGACACTCCAGGTCGTGGGCCGGAAGTGTTTGAATTTGCCGCTGAAATTTTCTAAGGCGCTCATAACGATTTTTTCGAATTGATGAAGGAATGACGTTTAGTGCGTCAGCCTATTGGGTTATGATCGGTTGTCCTTCGTACAAGCCCTGGTAGCCGTCGGTGATCAGTTTGTCACCGACTTCGAGGCCGCCGGTGACCTGTATCCTGTCGGCATAGGACTGCCCGATGGTAATGGTCTTTTTATGTGCAACGAGTTTGCCGCCCTGCTCCTGGCCCACCATCACGTATTTGCCTGTCTCATCGGACTGCATGGTATTGATCGGGATGGTGAGTACATTCTTTGCGCTGTAGTCTTCGAGCTTAACGATCGCTACCTGATTGGCGCGGATATCTTCGTGGTTCGGGATATGTACCTCGACCTGGAATGCACGGTTATTGGCATTGATGACCTGCCCGGCGATGGCTACGGTTCCCGTAACCTCCTTGTTATTGAGCCCTGGGAAGGCGATCTTGACCGGCGTGCCGACCCGGACCCTTGTCTGGTAGATCTCTGGCACCTGCACAACGACCTTGAGGTTGTCGGTGTTGACGATCTGGAGCCCGGGGCTTCCAGGTCCGAAGCTCTCGCCGACCTTCACATTGAGGGTATTGACCGTACCGGGAATATCCGCATAGACATTCGTAAAGTCGAGCTGTTGCTGGTCGATCTTCAGCTTGGCCTCCGCCTGGTCGACCGCATTCTTTGCGTTGACGAGGTCCACTTCGGTCCCGATCTTTTCGTCCCAAAGGTTCTTGCGGCGCTGGTAGAGGTCTTTGGCATAAGCAAGCTGCGTCTGGTCGCTGGCAATCGTCTGTCTCTGAATGGCGTCATCGAGCTTGAGCAGCAATTGTCCCTGACGTACATGGTCACCCTGCTTGACGAACAACTGCGTGACGACGCCGCCCATGCCGCGTGGGGAAATATTCGAGATATTGACGGCCTCCACGCTGCCCTGGAGGTCGATGTAATGCGTAAACGACGTCGGCGCCATGGTGGTCAGGGTCACCAGCTTGGCTTTTTCCTTCGTAGCCGCGGCCGTATCCAGCTTGTCGATCTCGGTTTGCAGGGCGGTTATCTGCTTTTCGATCTTTCCCTGTTCGGTTTTCAGGCTGTCGAGACGGGCTTTCTTTTCGTTGAGGCCCTCGTCTTTTTTTCCGTTGGTGCCGCCGCCGCAGGATGCCAGCAGGAAGGAAGCGCCGATGACAACAGTCAGTATCTTATACATGAGTCTTGATTTTTAAAGGTTTTTTCCGGTTTGTTATAGTTTGCCGATTGCGTTGAGGTAGTCCACCTTAGCGATGATGGCGCTGTAGAGCGCGTTGAAATAATTGTACTGCGCCGTCCGCTCCTCGGCAAACGCCGTCGAGATCTCGGTATTCGAACCCAGCCCCTGTTCGTACTTCTTCCGCGTCTGTTCGTATACCCTTTGCGCAAGATCCATATTCTTCTTTTGGAAATCGAGGGTTGCCAGCGCGGAGCTGAATTGCAGTTGTGACTGCCGGACATCGTTGTCGATCCGGTTCTTCAGCGAATCAATATTGTTCTCGGTCTGTTGCAATTGCAGCTTTGCCTGCCGGATATTGGCCGCCTTATAGAATCCGTCGAAGATCGGGACACTCAGGCTGAAGCTGAAAAAAGAGGCCGGGTACCAGCTTTGGGCCGCCGTCCAATCGAACGCGGTCCAGTATTGGTTTTGCTGGTAGGTCGCGGCAAAATTGAGGGTCGGGATATATGCCTTTTGATACCGTTTTACATTGAACTCGCCGAGCGTTTTGCCGACCATCATCAACTGGAAATCGCGGCGATCGCTGTACTTGTAATCGTCTCCGAGCACGCCGTTCCGCACCATGTCGTAGGTCAGCGAGTCGGTGAGCTCGAGCGAATCCCGCACAGGCATTCCCAGGAGCACCTTCAGACCGAGGTAACCGTTGTCGATACCATTTTGCAATTGGATTTTTTCGGTCTGCAGGTTCGCCAGCAGGACGTTGGATTTGTCGACATCCAACTGTTCGGCGAACCCGTTCCTGAACATTTCGGTCGTGCTGTGCAATAGGATCCGTTGGTTCTCGATATTGGCGTCGATCTGGCTCATCTGCGATCTTGCCACCAGCAATTGGTAATACACTTTATAGATATTGGCGCGTAACATCTGCTCGGTGACCTCCTCCTTTCTCCGGTAGAATTCGAGCGAGGCGCGACGGGCCTGTAATCCGACGAACACCTGGCCGTCGAACAGGACCTGTTTCAGGCTGATGCCGGCCGAGGTATTGTAAGGCAGTGCGAACGGGAAGGTGTAGACCTTCCCCGGCGTCGTACCCGGGAAGGTGCCTCCCTGGATGGGGGTTACCGGCACCTGCCAGTATTGGGTGAACCCCAGGCTGCCCGTGACCTGTGGCAGCGCCTGGCTGGTGGTAGCACGATTGCTTTGTTCCTGTATCTGGTAATCAAGAAGTGCGTTTTTTACGATGACGCTGTTTTTGGATGCGTAGTCGATTGCCTGTCCGATGGAGAAGGAGTGGATGTTCGGCTGTGCGTTCAAACCTGTCGCCAGCAACAAAAGGGGTACGGCCAGCGGAATGTGCCGGTTATTGAGCTTTCTGTTCATGAGATAGTTTTTTGGTGCGTTCTTGGGTGTATTTTTCAATCAGCTGTTTGCCATATTCGGTAGCGATGCCATGAAGAAAGAGGAGGGCCAGTTCCAAATTGACCTCCGACATCCTGTAGCGGCTGTGAGGAAAAAGGTCGGGATTGAAGACGAGAAAGGCCGATTCGATCCGGTTCTTCGCCACGATGTCTTTCTGTATGCCGCTGCGATAGACGCCCTCCTGAATGCCCCGCCGGAGGTTCTCCAATAGTGCCTCGTAGAGGAACTGGTATTTGTAGTCCTTTACTTCCTGGAAAGCACGGGGATGGTGTTTCTCCAGGTCGTACAGCATCAACGGATTGGTATACTTCAGCATTTCTTCCAGATGTTCAACCGCGAGAAAGACCTCGTGGATCGCATCTCTGCCCTCGTCGCGGTAATGCGCGCATTCGAGTTCGTTCTTGTGCACTTCGCGGCTGATTACGCCCGATACGAGATCGTCCTTATCCGTAAAAAACTGGTAGATGGTCTTTTTGGATATACCCAGTTGGGTCGCGATCTCGTCCATGGTAATGGACCGGATGCCATAGCGGATGAATAATTCCGCGGCTTTCGTCAATATTCTGTCTTTTACATCCATAGCTTCTGGCCGTCGGCAGCCATGTTTTGCTGTACTTTGGGGGCAATCACTTTACCTTCGGGGGGCAAAACTATGGAAACTTCTATCGTAACCAAAGTTTCCATCGCCGTTTCGCGGATAAATTGCCGGTAAACGGCAGTTTTTGTCGGTGAACGGTTCAAAATATGGATGATCGATCACACCGGATCGGCTGGCGGGAAGCGACCGGATCGGCTGGTGGGAAAGTGCGTCGGGAAAGGGCCGGTGGAGGGGTTAGGCGCAAAAGAGTAACTTAGCGGTCTAAATTCTGCACATGACTCTTCGTCAAATCTCTGGTAAGCTGTTCCGGCTTTTTTTACAGGGGGTGCTTCTTCTCGCTCCGATATCCGTAACGATCTGGCTGGTGGTCGCCACTTTTGAATGGGTCGACGGCATATTGCCAAATCTGCTGCACGCCGTGGCACCGGGGCTGCTCGGTACGGACCAGCTGGGTCAACCGAAAAGGATACCGGGTCTGGGATTCATCGTTTTTATTGTCATTGCGCTGTTCGTCGGATATATCTCACCGTCCTTCATCGTCAGCCGTGTGGTCGAATTCGCGGAGCGGTTGCTGGAGCGGACGCCGGGCATCAAATTCATCTACTCCACGATCAAAGATTTTTTTGAAGCGTTCGCCGGCAACAAGCGGAAATTCACCAAGGCCGTGTTGGTCAGCATTGGCCCTCCGGACGTTTGGCAGGTGGGTTTCATCACGCAGGAAGACCTCAGGGAGTTCGATCTGCAGGAATACGTTGCGGTATATGTGCCGCAAGCCTATGCCTTTGCAGGTCATTTGTATTTCGTGATGCGTAACAGGGTGAAGGTACTGACGGATATCAGTTCGGCCGACGCAATGAAATTTGCAATATCGGGGGGTGTAGCGGAGGTCGAAGAACAACCGTAGTTTGCCGGTTTGCGCGTAAGAGGGTATCTTTGGCGCTCGTTGGCCGCCGGGTGCGGTCGTCCGCAAGGACAGACATTAGCGTTTTGCGGGGATACGCTAATTTCCACACTGTGCTTCCCCGGCTAATTCTAAATCTTTTGAGCAAGTGGTTCACAATTTCAATGCAGGTCCCAGTATCCTCCCGGGAGAAGTCTTCCAACAAGCCAGTCGCGCCATCCTTAATTTTAATGAAACGGGATTGTCCATCCTGGAGATAGGGCATCGCACTCCCCTGTTCCAGGCTGTGATCGATGAGGCGATCGCTACGGCGCGCGAGCTGATGCAGCTGGACACCGATCATGAGATCCTTTTTCTGCATGGCGGCGCCTCGACGCAGTTTTTCCAGGTGCCGATGAATCTGCTCGACGATGGTCAGACGGCCGCATACCTGGACTGCGGTACATGGGGGAAAAAGGCCATCAAAGAAGCAAGACTGTATGGCAACGTGGAAGTCGTGGCGAGCTCAAAGGACAGGAATTACACTTACATCCCGAAAGGCTATACGGTCCCGTCATCTGCCGCCTATTTCCATTATACGACAAACAATACGATCGAAGGGACCCAGATGCACGCAGTTCCGGACACAAATGTCCCGTTGGTTTCGGATATGAGCAGCGATATCCTGAGCCGGGTGATGGATTTCAATCGATTTGCGCTGATCTATGCCGGGGCGCAAAAGAATATCGGGGCGGCAGGTGTCAATATGGTGGTGGTCCGCAAGGATATCCTCGGAAGGGTGAAACGGGCATTACCGACGATGATGGATTACCGTGAACATATAGCCGCCGGTTCGCTGCTGAATACGCCGCCCGTGTTCCCGATCTACGTTTGCATGCTTACGCTTCGTTGGCTGAAGCAATTGGGCGGGGTAGGCGCCATCGAGACGCTGAATGATAAAAAAGCTGCATTGCTGTATGATACGATCGACAGATGGCCCATCTTCAAACCGACGGTGGCAAAAGAAGATCGCAGCAAAATGAACGTGGTCTTTGTCATGAACGACCCGCAGCTGGAACAGGAGTTCCTCGCAGTCTGCAAATCCAACGGCATGGTAGGCGTAAAGGGCCATCGCAGC
The DNA here is from genome assembly GCA_035545215.1 of Puia sp. Taxonomy (GTDB): domain Bacteria; phylum Bacteroidota; class Bacteroidia; order Chitinophagales; family Chitinophagaceae; genus Puia. The sequence continues at coordinate 6,689 of DASZYU010000204.1, read as the reverse complement.
GTTGGCGGATTCCGGATCTCGTTGTACAACGCACTGCCATATGAAAGCGTGCAGGCGTTGACCCGGCTGATGGAAGATTTCGCACAAAAGAAGGGATAAAAACTTCTAACTGACCTATATGGCTACAATAACCGCTTTTCAGGCATTGAGGCCCGAGCCGCGTCTGGCCCCACAGGTAGCCTCGAAGCCCTATGACGTCCTGAGCAGTCAGGAGGCAAGGGAGGAGGCCGCCGACAATCCGTATTCATTTCTGCACATCACCAAGGCCGAGATCGACCTCCCGCCGAATATAGACACGCATTCCCGGCAGGTATATGACAAAGCGAAGGACAATCTGCGGCGATTCATCGACACCGGTATCCTGATCGAGGAGGAAAAACCTTGCTATTATATCTATCGGCTCGGAATGAATGGAAGGAGCCAGACCGGTTTGGTGTGCTGCAGCAGCGTCGACGATTATGAAAACGGGATCATCTTAAAGCACGAACTGACGCGACCGGATAAGGAAGCCGATAGGATCCATCACATGAAGACAATACGGGCGCAGACCGGAAACGTCTTTTTAACTTACAAGAGCGTGAGCGCCATCGACGACCTGATCAAAGGCTGGAAACGGGAACACAGTCCCGTCTATGACTTTACCGCATCCGACGGTGTCAGTCATACGGTCTGGATCGTAGATGACGACGAAACGACGCTTGCGATCACCTCGCTGTTCTCAACAGAAGTGCCATTCACCTACATTGCCGACGGACATCACCGCGCGGCCTCGGCTGCCAAGGTGCGCAAGGCATTGGGAACCGGCGTTTCCCAGGCGTCGAACTTCTTTCTGACGACATTGTTCCCTTCCGATCAACTGCAGATCATGGATTACAACCGGCTGGTGCACGATCTGAACGGCGCGACCGTGGAAGAATTCCTCGACAATCTTCAGAAAGATTTTTTTGTCGGGAAGGTGGACAGGTCTTTCCAACCTGTGCAATTGCATGAATTCGGTCTGTATACAGAGGACAGCTGGTATAAATTGGTCGCAAAGGAAGGTACATACGGCTCCGATCCCATCGGCGTCCTTGACGTGACGATCCTGCAAAAAAACGTCTTCGACAAGCTGCTGTCCATTAAGGACCCGCGCACGGACAAGCGGATCGATTTTGTGGGCGGGATCCGCGGGCTGGCGGAACTACAGCGGCGGGTGGACAACGGCGAGATGAAAGCGGCGTTTAGTCTTTACCCTGTCAGCATCGAACAACTCTTCAACATTGCCGACAGCGGAGAGATCATGCCGCCAAAAAGCACGTGGTTCGAGCCCAAGCTGCGGGACGGATTGTTGACTCACCTGATCTGAGCTCCGTCGGACACCTGTCCACCCTGATCGGCATGGGTTACGCCGTTCTGCCGCTATTTGTGGCGTGACCGGGATGCAAGCCGAGCCGGGCGGGGCGGGCCGGCGGCGGTTGCGGGAATACCTGTATCTTTAGCGCCAAAACGCGAAAAGCATGCATAGGATCCTTTTATTGTCCGTAGCCCTGTTGATCACCGGTGCTCCCCTGCTGGCGCAGACGCCGACGGATGGAAAAACGCCACAGGAGGTGGCAAGGGCCTATACGCAGCAGGGAGACTATACCAATGCGATCGTCGTACTGAATGCGGCGCTCCAAAAAGACCCGCAGAACCTTGAACTATCCAAGGACCTTGCCTTCAACTATTATCTCAGCAGGGATTATACGAAGGGGCTGAGCATCGCCAGACCGTTGATCGACCGGTCGGACGCGGACGTACAGACTTACCAGATCGTGGGCATATTCTACAAAGCGCAGGAGGACCGCAAGGAATGCGAAAAGTTGTACCGGGCCGGTATCAAACGTTTTCCGCGCAGCGGGGTATTGTACAACGAATATGGGGAAGTGCTCTGGGCCAGTCAGGACTATTCGGCGATCCGGCAGTGGGAGAAGGGAATAGAGACCGATCCGAACTACTCGTCGAACTATTACAATGCGGCTAAATATTATTTTTTTACGCACGACAAGGTTTGGGCATTGTTGTACGGCGAGATCTTCGTCAACCTGGAGAGCTACAGCAAACGGACCGCAGAGATAAAGGACTTGCTGATGGCGGGGTACAAGAAGCTTTTCCTCGATACGGATATGCAAAAGGGCCAGGATACGAAAAACCCGTTCGTGCTGGCGTGGCTGAATATCATGACGCCGCTGAATTTCACGGTGAAGGACGGGGTCACCGCCGAATCCCTTATGGTATTGCGCACAAAGTTCATTATCAACTGGTTCAATACCTATCCTACCAATTACCCGTTCCGGCTCTTCGATTATCAGCGCCAGCTGCTGAAGGACGGCATGTTCGAAGCCTATAACGAGTGGATCTTCGGGGCAGCAGGCAATCTTCCGGCATTCCAGTCATGGTGCAACGCGCATAGCGAGCAATACAATCGCTTCATCAACTTTCAGAAGGGCAGGATCTTCAAACTGTCGGAAGGACAATATTACCAGGTGACGGCAACCTCCGGTAAAGGCGCCGTCAGGTAAATCCGGAGATCGCGCGCGCTACCGGGCAATGAATGGCTTTGCGATATTTTCCCTAATTTGACCCTATAAATGGACAAGATGGACCCCAAACGACTATTCGACTGTCTGGAGCTGCACCTGGAGAAACAGCCTTTACCCGGCGGCCCGGTCGCCTCGGGAGCTCCGGCCCCCGGCGTCCTACCGGATATGCTGGCTGCGAAGGAGAAAGGGGTCTGGAAAACCTACAGCACGGCTGAAATCGCGGACATCGTTTTGCGACTGAGCACCGGCCTGTTGAGACTCGGGATCCCGGGAACAGACAGGACCGTTGAAGGGATCGACAAAGTGGCGGTCATCTCCAGGAACCGGCCCGAGTGGATTATGCTCGATCTGGCGGTACAACGCACGGGCGCAGTTCTGGCTCCCGTCTACCCCACCATTTCTCCTTTCGAGCTGGAGTTTATCCTGAACGACGCGCAGGTGAAATATGTCTTTGTCAACGACGACGAACTGTTCCAAAAAGTGTCGGGGATAAGGGACAAAGTGCCGGGTTTGCGCGAGATCTTCACGTTTGAACCTGTGAAAGCCGCGCGTTACTGGAAAGAACTGCTGGCAGAGCCCACTGCTACCGAAATCGAAAAGCTGAAAAGTATACGGGAGCAGATCGGAGAGGATGAGCTGGCCACCGTCATTTATACGTCGGGTACAACGGGAACGCCGAAGGGTGTCATGCTTTCGCACCGGAATATCCTCAGCAACGTGCAGGCGTCGATCACCTGTTTGCCACAGGGAACGCATCGGGCGCTCAGCTTCTTGCCGCTGAACCACATCTATGAACGCATGCTTTCCTACCTGTACCTGTTCAGCGGGGTGGCAGTGTACTATGCAGAAAGCATGGATACGATCGGGGACAATCTCAAAGAAGTAAAGCCGCAGATGTTCGTCACCGTCCCGCGCCTGCTGGAAAAAGTGTATGACAGGATCATGCATAAGGGCGCAGGGCTGACCGGCATGAAAAAAAAGCTTTTTTTCTGGGCGCATGCGCTGGCCGCGCGTTATGAGCTCAATAAACCGATGGGTATCTCTTACAGGCTGCAACTCGCATTGGCGAATAAGTTGATCTTCAGCAAATGGAGAGAGGCGCTTGGCAATAATATCGTGGCGATTGTCAGCGGGGGGGCAGCCGCCCAGGTGAGACTGATCCGGATCTTTACCGCGGCACGCATACCCATTCTGGAAGGATACGGTTTGACGGAAACCTCGCCGGTCATCGCGGTCAACCGGATGAATGTCAGGGATCGCTCGTTTGGTACGGTGGGGCCGATATTGCCCGGTCTCGAGGTAGTCATCGCCGAAGACGGCGAGATCCTTTGTAAGGGGCCGAATGTCATGATGGGTTATTACAAACGTCCCGACCTGACAGCGGAAGCGATTACGGACGGCTGGTTCCATACAGGGGACATCGGCGAGATGGTCGAAGGACGCTTCCTGAAGATCACAGACCGCAAAAAGGAAATGTTCAAAACGAGCGGAGGCAAGTACGTAGCCCCGTTGCCGATCGAAACCAAATTGAAAGAGTCGCCGTACGTGGAACAGATCATGGTGGTGGGACCCGAACGGAAATTCGTGGGAGCGCTGATCGTTCCAGCCTTCGCGAACCTGAGAGCGTGGGCAAGGCAGCACGAGATCGCCGAGGGGACGAATGAAGCGCTGATCCGTGATCCTAAGGTATTGGCGTTTTACCGCGAGATCGTGGACGGATATAACAACTATTTCAGCCATGTCGAGCAGATCAAACGCTTCGAGTTGTTGCCTGCGGAATGGACCATCGATACCGGCGAAATGACGCCAAAACTCAGCCTCCGGCGGAAGGTGGTGACCGAAAAATTCCACGCGGCAATTGAAAGGATCTATCGCGAATCCTGGTAGTTATTGTTTCTCCTCTCTGAAACTTAGCATCTGCAGCTTTCCGTTGCCTACGATCAGGAACAGTATCAGCAGCAGCAGGATCAGTACCGATACGAGCACTTCTGAAAAAGGCCTGTATAGCGTTGTATTGACAAAAAAGACCGCGCCCAGGAGGATCGGTATATTGACCAGGCACGCAAAACGCGTCAGCACTCCCATAATGAGCAAGATCCCTCCCAACAGGTGAGCAAAGGAAATGTAATTGCTCATTAGCATGGCCGTGAAAGAACCGAAAGACATCTTGTTGGTGATCAGGTTCAGCATCTGCCCCATGTTCATGAGAAAGTCAATGCCCTTATAGCAAAGGAAGATCCCAAGCACGATGCGAACGAAGTCAAGCCAAAGGGGATGATGGGTGTCACCCCAATGCTCCACACGTTGTACGAGGTTCATATAGCTGCGTTTTTTGGTGAAGGAAATGAGTGGGGACGGGCCGGGGTCCTCCCGGCCTAAAGAAAGATACGGAAATTTGGCCGCTTATTTACTCATTTTACGGATCAGCTGACCCAGCATCCGGAGGGCTTCTTCGACTTCGGCGTCCCAGGGACGCGCATAGCTGATACGCAAACAATTACCGAACTGGCCCTGCGCGGAGAACAACTGACCCGGTGCGACGGAGACATTGTGTTTCACCGCTTCCTGATACAAACGATAAGCATTCAGCTGACGGTCGAGCTCTACCCAAAGCACGAAACCGCCCTGCGGCCTGGACACCTTCGTGGTGGGAGGGAAATATTGCAGGATGCCCTGGAGATAGCGAAGACATTGCGTGTGAAGTGCCTTCCGCAGCCGTTTCAGATGGTAGTCATACCGGCCGATGCCAAGGAAATGCGCGATCGCCTGCTGCGTAATCGCGGTTCCGGACACTGTATGCATCATCTTTATCCGGGTTACTTCTTCCTTGTAACGGCCGGGTAAGGTCCAGCCGATGCGATACCCCGGAGCGAGCGATTTGGAAAGCGAGCTGCAATACAAGACCCACCCTTCCCTGTCAAAGGACTTACAGGTTTTCGGCCGCGAACGTGCGAAATACAACTCGCCATAGATATCGTCCTCGATCAGCGGGATGCGATGACGTGTCAACAAGTCAACCACCGTCTTCTTGTTCTCGTCGGGCATACAGGAACCCAGCGGATTGCTGAAGCTGGGAACAAAAACGCAGGCTTTAACGGGGAATTTTTGGACGAGACCGGCCAGGTGCCCGGGGTCGATGCCGGTGAGCGGATCTGTCGCAATTTCCAGCGCCTTAAGACCGAGGCATTCGATCACCTGGTATATCCCAAAATAGGTCGGGTTCTCGATTGCCACGGTATCGCCCGGCCTGGTGGTTGCCTTCAGACACATGACGAGCGCTTCCATGCAACCGGCCGTGACCACGACATCATCGCCTGAATATTTGCCGCCCCAATGAAAACCCAGCAACGCCAATTGGCGGCGGAGGTCGGGATTGCCCTGTGCGTCTTCGTACTGGATACCGTGCGTGCGCGATGCCCGGATGGCATGCACCAGCGACTTATTCAGTCGCCCGGCCGGAAGAAGGCTCATCGGAGGCGCTGCAATGGAAAGGTTGACGAAGTCGTCCTCCGACATGTTCCGGAAGACGGTCGAGATCATTTCCCGGACGCTTACCTCGCTGGCTACCGGCTCGGGCTCAGAGATGCGCGGAAGCCCGGGCATGCGCCGCAAACTGAACCGGACATAATACCCGGATTTAGGCCGCGCCTCGATCAGCCCTTTCCCTTCCAGGTGATAATAGGCCTGAAAGGCAGTGCCCATGCTGATGCCGTATTCCTCGCTGAGCATCCGGACGGAAGGCAGCTTGTCACCGATCTTAAGCGTCTCATCGCCGATCAATTTCTCGAGGCCTTCGGCCACCTGTAAATAGATGGGGTCATCGCCTGTGAATTTCCTTTTTTGCATGGCAAGAATATCTGATATAGTCAAAATTAACAAAACTGCATCTGTTTTGGATCACCTTTTTTTGCCAACTTTAGACCAAAATCGAACGAACATGGAAACCATTAACCCGCCGTCGGTCCCGGATATCCCCATTCGCCGCACGCACCGGTCGCGTTTGCACGAGATAGAATGGGACCATCTTGAATTGGGACAGTACAACTCCGATCATATGCTCGTCTGCGATTATGCTGACGGGGTATGGCACCAGCCGGAGATCCTTCCGTTCGGCTCTTTCACACTTCT
>DASZYU010000203.1:0-14057 GCA_035545215.1 Puia sp. | reverse complement strand
GACTGCCGGCGCGCCCGCCTTCCACCTGACCGCCATCAATTCCACCATTTGGGTGGCCGACAACACCGATCCCGCACCAACTACCTTGCCCGACGCATTTTTCGATAGTCTCGATCTGCGCCTGTCCAATTCCTTCCTCGTATTCAACCACCCGGCTACCATCCGGGCCGCCTGCATCGACCTCGACGGAAATTCGGAACTCAACGACCGCTGGTCGACCGCCGGACAACTGAAGATCATCGCCACCGACAGTTCGCACATCGGTCTGACCGGCAATAACTGGAAAAAAGCAACCTTCCACATTCACTGACCACCAAACGAATCAATCATGCAACTCGTCATCGACCGGCTCTCTAAAACCTATTCCAACGGCGTTTGCGCGCTGAACAACGTATCGCTCACGCTGGACAACGGGATGTTCGGGCTGCTGGGGCCGAACGGCGCGGGAAAGTCGTCGCTCATGCGCACCATCGCAACGCTGCAGGAACCCGACAGCGGCAGCATCACCCTCGACGACATCGACGTCCTCCGGGAAAAGTCCAGGGTCCGCCGTCTGCTGGGCTATCTTCCGCAGGAGTTCGGTGTTTACCCGCGCATTTCCGCGGAGCAAATGCTGGATCATGTCGCCCGTCTCAAAGGCGTCGACCGGCGGAGGGAACGGAAAGAGCTTGTCGACGGTCTGCTCAACAAAGTCAATCTTTACAAGGATAAAAAGAAACGTCTCGGCACCTATTCGGGAGGCATGAAACAACGCTGGGGGATCGCACAGGCGCTGATCGGGAACCCCCGACTGATCATCGTCGACGAGCCGACTGCCGGTCTCGACCCTGCCGAACGCAACCGCTTTTACAACCTGCTCAGCCATCTTGGGGAACAAACGATCGTCATCCTTTCCACGCATATCGTGGAGGACGTCAGCACGCTCTGCTCCCGGTTTGCGATCATCTGTCTTGGCGAAGTGCTCTACACCGGAACGCCCGACGAGGCCATCGCCGCGCTCGAAGGCAAGGTCTTCACCAAACGAATCGCCAGCGGTGAGATCCGTCGCTACCGGGCCGATTATCCCATCATCAGCACGCAGCTAAAGGCCGGGAACCTCCACATCCGCATCGCGTCGGACGCGCACCCCGGCAACGGGTTCGAGCCGGCGATACCCAACCTCGAAGATGTGTATTTCAGTCATATCGCGACCAGAATGGATGTGAATACCCTCTAATCAATCAATCTTTTTCCTATGTTCTTTGAGATCTTTCGTTTCGAGCTCCGATACCGCTCGCGCAGGCCCGCTTTTTGGGTCTATTTTGTCCTCGTTCTTCTGGCAACGGCATATGGTTTCGCCGATGGAGATCTGCCGGTGGCGGACGGGGAATTCTTTAACTCACCCGTGCAGCTGGCGAATTTTCAGGCCACGATGTCGCTGTTCCTGATGTTGGTCAGCGCCACCATCATGGGCACGCCGCTGTACCGCGATCTCGAACATGACACCAAAGAATACTATCTCTCCTACCCTGTCACGCGGGCCGGGTATTTCTGGGGCCGTTATCTGGGCTCTTTCCTTTTCGTCGCGCTCGTCGGCGCGGCGGTTCCGCTGGGAGCCATGTTCGGCAGCCGGCTGGGCCCGCTATTCGGATGGCAACCTGCCTCCAGGTATGAACACTCCCCGCAATGGTTCTACTGGCAGCCCTATCTCTTACAGGCGCTGCCCAATCTCTTCTTCACGTCTTCGCTCTTCTTCGGGCTCGTCGCGGTGTTCCGGAATGTCAAAGCCATCTACAGTTGCGGCATGCTCCTTTTCCTCGGGTACATCATCGGTAATTTTTTCATTCACAATATAAAAGACCCGAATGTGATCTACCTGTCCGATCCGTTCGATATCAACGGCCTCCGGGAAGCGACGGGAGGGACGGCCGCCACGTGGCGGAATGGGCACACGTTCACGATGACCGGTCTCCTGCTGGAAAACCGGCTCATTTGGACGGGCGTCGGCGCCGCCGGTCTGCTAATTACCTGGTGGCGATTCAACTTCGAACGTTTTTTCGGCGGCCGAAGAACGAGGACGCCTGCCGGAACGCCTCCTGCCTATGCTCCGGAAGCCGGCATCCCGGCGCCGCATATCCATCTTCATGGTGGCTATTACCGGCGTAACCTGCTTAGTCTTACCCGGATCGAGCTGCTCAATCTCGTCCGCGATGGCTATCTCTGGATCATCCTGACCAGCGGCCTGGTCTTCACCGGCTTTATCTTTTGGAACGCACCCCGCCAATGGGGCGTCATCGACTATCCACGGACCGTCTTTTTCATGGACGCCTTCGGCCAACACCTGCTGTTCTTTCTATTTGTGATCATTGTTTTCTACACCGGCGAGGTCGTTCATCGCGAACGGCTGACGCGTTATCATTTTATCAACGATACCCTCCCGCCGCCGACCTGGGTGTTCAATTGCGCGAAATTGCTCAGCCTTTTGTGCTTTGCCATCTTCCTTGCCCTGCTGCCGGTTATTTTTGGTTTGTCGGTCCAGGGATTGAAGGGCTATCCGTATATCAATCTGCCGCAATATATCTCTTCTGAATTCGTGTTCATTCTCCCCAGGATCGTGGAGATGGTCTTGTTCGCTTATGCCATCCATATTGCCGTTAACAACAAATTTGCCGCCCACGGCGTCGCTATCGCTTTATGGGCGCTGGTCTTTATCGTTTATACCTTCGGCTATTTCGATTACAACCTGCTGCTTTTTGCCTCCACACCCCGTTTTTGGGCCTCCGACATGGATGGCATCGGGCACATGGCCCGCCCGATCCTGTGGTTTCAGTCCTACTGGACGGTGGCGGGCCTTTTGATGATACTTTTGGCTTCTCTTTTCTATGCCCGCGGCACACGCACTTCATCGCGCGAGAAGACGGCTCTGGCGCGCGAGCGGTTCCATGGCCCCACCCGGGCCGGACTCGTGGGCATATTGGTCCTGTTCCTGGCCATCGGCGGCTATATTTATTACAATGTCAGTTACAAGAACGAGTACCTCACTCCCTGGGAAAAAGACGAACGCGCGGCCATGATGGAAAAAAAACTGAAAAAATTTGCCGGTCTCCCGCTTCCCGAAGTCACGGGTATGAAGCTGCACATCGACCTCTACCCCAGCCGTCAACAGGAATCGACCGACGCAGTCGTGGATATTGTCAATAAGACCGGCCGGCCCATCGACAGCCTGCTGCTCGACGGCGAACGCCTCGACTATTCGTTCCTTTATGACGGGAAACCGGTGCCCTTTACCTGTCCCTTGTCTTTTACACGCGGCAAATTCGATTTCCTGCGCACCGGCCAGGAGGCCTCCGATTATCGTCTTTACCGTCTTCAAAACCCGCTGCGGGCCGGCGACAGCGCGCGGGTCGAAATACGGTCCAGGGTCGGCTTTGATGGCTTCCGGAACGATTTTTATGGAGGCAACATACTGCACAACGGCATCGTCACCACCGGCAATCTTCCAGAACTCGGCTATGACGAAGACGATGAAATGCGCCAGAACGATAAGCGAAAAGAACATGGTCTTCCCGAGAAACACGCGCACGATGTTCCGCAGGACGATCCGGTCGGCCGCATGACGCGGAACAATGACCTCACCTCCGGGCCGATGCCGCTGGACATCACCGTGAGCACTGATGCCGACCAATGGGCGGTTGCGCCGGGCAGCCTGCGGAAGGAATGGTTCGAAGGCGGACGGCACTATTTCCATTATGTCCAGCGGCCACCCGGCGCTTATGTACCCTTCTTCATCGCCAGCGCCCGCTATTCGCTGCTGAAGGACAACGTGAACATCGGCCCCGGCCGGACGGTCGACATCACGATCTATTATCACCGCACCGATGATCTCAATCTGACTCATTTCATGACCGCCATGAAGGATGGGCTCCGCCTTTATTCCCGGCTGTTTGGCCCTTACCCCTACGACTATCTGTATCTCGTCGAAACCCCCAATTATGGTCCTTTCAGCATTTCGGTTCCCGGTATGATCGCGTTTTCCGAACCGAATTCCGGCTGGAATGCCGGTTTCCACGGTCGCAAGGAGCTGGACTACGCCTACTACAATACCGCCTACCTGCTGGCGCATCAATGGTGGGAGCAACAGGTCGCGCCTAACAATACCGAGGGCTCGCCCATTCTCTCCGACGGCCTTTCCCAATATTCGGCCCTCCTGCTGATGCGCACCCGGTTTGGAGATTCGGTCGCGACCGATCTGCTGTCCAGGTTAGGATGGGATTACCAATGGGGTCACCGGACCAACTACGACCCCGAGCACGATCTGCTGCATGCCAATAAGGGCTACCTCTGGCACGCCAAGGCCAGCATCTCGCTTTACCGCTTGGGTCAACGCATGGGCTCCGACCGCCTCACCGACATCCTGCGCGATTTCCTGCGAACCTGGGCATTCCGGAAACAAGGCCCTTACGCCGGGGCACCCGACCTCTACCAGGCCCTTCGGCAACATGTACCCGATTCGCTGCAGAGCTGGCTGCAGACCACGTGGGAAAAACCCGGCCCGCCGCCAGGCGATTGATCGGCCCCGGCTCAGCCGTTGAACTGCCAGGAGTCCAATCCTGCCCCGACGATTGCGTCCCCGTCCCAATCATCCTGGCGCGGCCGCACTCCCGCTCCGAAAGATTTTTTTGGCAATTCCGAATAAGGGTGTAATTTTGCCTAACGGTGTTACTAAAAATAACACGACTAGTTAAAAATGGGCATCAGCGATCGAAAACAACGGCAGAAAGAAGAGGTCAGGACCAGCATCCTGGACGCGGCCTGGGACATGGTCCTCGCAGAAGGCTGGCAATCCTTCTCCATCCGCAAGATCGCCGATGCGATCGAATACAGCGTCCCGGTGATCTACAGTCATTTTGAAAATAAAGACGCTATTCTGCTGGAATTCAACCGAAAAGGATTCCAGTTATTGGCTGAAACATTGGCGAAGGCAAAGGCCGGGCAGCCCGATCCGGCAAACCAGATCCGCGCCATGGGCAGGGCCTATTGGGATTTTGCGTTCCACAACAAAGCCTACTACCAGCTGATGTTCGGACTCGGCATCCCCACCTGCGAAACCGCCAGCAAGATCCCCGCATTAGCGGTCTTTGCAGAGGTAGTAATCGGCAGCATCAAGGCCATGGTAGCGCCGGGCAAACAACCGGCATTCGACCCCTGGCTGAAATACCAATCTTTTTGGTCGATGCTGCACGGCCTGGTCTCGATTCACATGACAACGCTTGGGCATGCCGAAAAAGGAAGCAGCCATCAGGAGTTGTTGCCGCAGCAGGTCCTCGAAGACGTGATATGCAGTTTCATCCGGGGTATCCAGGCTGCGGAGAACGCAAACTGAAAAACATTAAAAAATATTATATGAACCTATTGGATTCCTTACAATGGCGGTACGCCGCCAAGCGCATGACGGGAGAGCGTCTGCCGCAGGAAAAAGTCGATATCGTTCTGGAGGCAGCCCGCCTGGCGCCGACCAGCAGCGGTATCCAGCCATTCTCGATCCTCGAGATCACCGATAAGTCCTTGCTAGAAAAAATACGACCTATCGCGCACAACCAGCCCCAGATCACCGAAGCTTCGCACCTGCTCGTCTTTGCAGCATGGGACGACGTGACGGGCGAGCACATCGATAAGGTCTATTCGCATATTGCCAGGGAACGGGGTCTGCCGGAGGATGCACAAGCTGCCTATGTGGATGCGCTCAAGAAACGCTTTGCCGCGCTGTCGCCCGAAAAACGCACCGCCTGGGCGGCCAACCAATCTTATATTGCCCTCGGCATCGCCATTACGGCCGCTGCCAGCGAACAGATCGACGCTACGCCGATGGAAGGCTTCAGGAATGCCGAGCTCGACCAACTGTTGCGCCTGCCGGAGCGGGGTCTTCGCAGCGTCACCCTCCTGGCCCTCGGCTACCGTGACCCTGCCAATGACCGTTTCGTCCATCTGAAAAAAGTCCGCCGCCCGAAACAAGAGCTCGTGATCGAATACAAAGAGCCAACCTTTTCAAAAAGCTAATCGTTTGCAAGGCGGGCCTGCGGCCCACCGACCGGGGTTCCCATCGCTCAACCGTGCACGGGGGGGTGGGCATACTCCGGAGAACACATCCCCCGATGCACACAAAAAACCAACAAATGAAGCAGATCATCCTCAGCACAGCACTCTTCCTGATGGTGGCGGGCGTCGTCAGCGCGCAGGAATGGAACATGGACAAGGCGCATTCCCAGGTCATGTTCGTTATCGGCCACATGGGCATCAACCAGATCACGGGCAGCTTTGGCACGGCCTCCGCAAAGATCACTTCCTCCAAAGAAGATTTCTCGGACGCCGTGATCGAATTCACCGCCGATGTCAACAGCATCAACACCGGCAATGAACAACGCAACAACCATCTCAAGAGCGATGCATTTTTCAACGCCGCGCAATTCGGCACGCTGACTTTCAAAAGCACCTCCTTCAAAAAGGTGGCTGACAATAAATACGAGCTTTCCGGCGACCTGACCATGCACGGTGTGACCAGGCCCGTTACCCTTGACGCCGTATACAACGGGTCGATCGTCAACCCGATGAGCAAGAAAACGACCGCGGGTTTCAAGGTGACCGGCATCATCAAACGTTCTGACTTCAGCGTTGGGAAGGACTTCCCGACCAATATCGCCAGCGATGAAGTACGGCTCGACGCCAACACCGAATTTGTAAAAAGCTGATATGAAGAAAGCATTCACCCCGCTCCTGGCCCTCTTCTTCCTGGCCGGGAGCGGTTTTACCTTCCTTGCTGCCGCAGGCGATTGGCGGATCGCGGACGGATATTCCATCATTTTCTCGACCGAAGAGGCTTCCGGTATCTTTAAGAATTTCAAAGGGACCATCGTCTTCGACGAGCAGCATCCTGCGTCGTCCAAATTCGATGTGACGATCGACGCGGCTTCCATCAATACCGGCAACGCACTTCAAAACAAACATGCGAAAAGCGATGAATGGTTCGATGCGGCAAAATATCCCCAGATCCATTTTGTTTCCCGGAATTTCGCAGGCACGTCCGCCGGCTACCAGGTAACCGGCGATCTGGAAATGCACGGGGTGAAAAAGCCGTTCACGATACCTTTCACATTCAAACGCACCGCGACTGGCGGCCTCTTCGCCGGCGTCTTCATCGTCAACCGCACGGATTTCCACGTCGGCAAACCGGGAGGCCAGGTCAGCGATCAGATCAAGCTCGAGGTGTCGGTACCGGTCACCAAATAAACCACTGTATATGTTCAACAGATCGCTATTGCTGGGCATCGTCTCCGGGGTACTCGCCGGCATCGCCGGTATCGTATATTCCCGTGTGTATTATACTGTCAACGAGGCCGATTTTTCAGGGGTGGCGTCCGGCATCCGGATCTTATCCGCCAGTCTCTTCGGGGGTATTCTTGCAGCCATGGGCTATGTCGCACTCGACCGGCTGCTGAAGCGAAAAGGAGAGGTCGTTTTCAATCTGCTCTTCACACTGCTGAGCTTTGCCAGCCTGCTGGTGCCCATCGCTTATAAGCTTCCGCTTAATCTCGAAACGCCCGAACTGTTCCCGGGTATGGTCATTCCGATGCATTTCTTCCCTGCCCTGGCCTGGTATACCCTCAAGCCGCTGTTCTTTCGCCGCAACTGATCGGCAAGCGCTCACGAGGCAACCGGCCCGGGAAGAAGTGTTCTTATTTCAATTTGTTGGCATAGAATTTATAGCAGATATTTGCAGCAACACCCGGATATGAACAAAAGAGTATTGATATTGGATGATGACCTCGACATCCTGCAGATCTGTACCATCGTCCTTAGGAAAAAGGGCTTCGACGTACAGACGCTGAACAATTCGAACCAGGTCGTCAGCCAGGTGAGGAACTATCAGCCGGATGTGATCCTGATGGACAACTGGATCCCGGGACCCGGCGGCATCGAGGCGACCCGGTTGCTCAAACTGTCGCCCGAAACACAGGAAATTCCCGTCATTTTCTTCAGCGCCAACAGCAACGTCACCCAACTGGCGCGCGAAGCCCGTGCGGACTATTATCTCCAAAAACCTTTCGATATCACCGAACTCGAAGCCATCGTTCAAATGGCGATCACGCAGGGCGTCGAGCAGCCCAAGTGAGGACTGGACTACCCACATTCTTCCATCTGGTACATCGCGCTTTCGCCTGAACGCGCCAACTTTGCGGTGAAAACACCGCTTCAGATGGCATCAACATTTTCGATCCCCACGGCAGCATCGCCCTCCCTCGTTCCTTCGGCAACCAAACGAGCCTCGCGCATTGCCTCCATCGACCTTCTTCGGGGCGTCGTCATGATCGTCATGGCCCTCGACCACGTTCGCGACTATTTCAACGACAGCGCCTATCTCTACGACCCGACCGATCTGCACCAAACGACCCCCGCGCTATTTTTCACCCGCTGGATCACCCATTACTGCGCCCCGATCTTTATGCTGCTCGCGGGCGTCGCCGCCTGGCTTTACGGCAACAAGAACGGGCGCAAAGCGCTCTCGTTGTTCCTGCTGACGAGGGGCGCCTGGCTCGTCTTCGTCGAGTTGTTCATTGTCAGCTTGGGATGGACCTTCAACATTCACTTCACTTTCTATATTCTCCAGGTGATCTGGGCCTTCGGGATTTGCATGATCCTTTTATCGGCCCTGGTCCACATCCGTTGGACGAGTTTGCTCGTCCTGTCGCTCGTACTCCTTTGTGGTCACAATCTGCTCGATCCGGTACAAGTCAGCGGTAACGGTTTCCCCGCCGTGGGCTGGGCGCTCCTGCATCGCTTCCGGCCGTTCTTCTATGGGAATTTTGGATTCTTCGTCGGCTACCCGATCCTCCCCTGGCTGGGTATCATCGTTCTCGGTTTCTGTCTGGGCAGGTTGTACGCACCGGACTTCGACGCCGCCCGCAGAAGAAGGATGCTCCGCATTCTCGGCTTTTTGGCCATTGCCGGTTTCGTGTTGCTCCGCGCGATCAACGTCTATGGCGATCCGGCTCCCTGGTCCATCCAACGCAATGGCGTTTATACCCTCTTGTCCTTCCTGAACGTGACGAAATATCCTCCTTCGTTGCTGTATGTATTGATGACGCTCGGCCCGGCCTTCCTGTTCCTGTCGTATACCGAGAGACCCCTGAACGCCGTTACCGCAAAGATCACGGTCTTCGGCCGCGTCCCTTTTTTCTATTACATCGTGCACATCTATGCGGTGCACGGTCTGGCCGTTCTGGCTGCCATGTGGCAGGGCCATGCCGCTTCGGACATGATCACCGTCAACAACTGGGTGACCGGTAACCCCCTGCTGAAAGGGTATGGCTTCGGTCTCGGCGTCGTATACGGCGTGTGGATCGGCATCGTCCTGCTCCTCTACCCGCTCTGCCGCTGGTTCGACGGGTACAAACGCGCGCATCAGACCAAACAAAGATGGTTAAGTTACTTATGAGCGAGCCCGCGGATCACTGCCGGCAACTCGTCTGCTGACGCTATCCTGTCCACGGTCATCCGCAACAACACCTGCTGCGGCATATAGGGAACCTCCGCGGTCTGCGGGTCCTGCAGGATCGTAAATCCACCGCGCTGCTGTACATACTCCATTCCCTCCGCGCCATCGGCATTGCCCCCCGACAACAACACCGCGGACAGCCCCGGTCCATAGACGTCTGCTGCCGAACGAAAGGTGACATCGATGCTCGGACGGCTGAAGTTCACGCGCTCCGAATAATCGAGCGAGGTCGTATGGTCCTGTTCCACCAGCACGTGATAATCGGGCGGGCAGACATAGACCCTTCCCGGTAAGAGCACTTGCTTTTCCTCAACTTCTTTTATCATCAGGTGCGTCCTGACATACAGCAGGTCCTCGAGCGAGGATTCGAAAATGCTGTTCCGATGCAGCACGATCAACACCGGCAATGGAAAGCCCTGACCGATCCCTTTCAGGATCGAAAGGACCACCTGCAGGCTCCCCGCGGAGCCGCCAATCACCAGTAACCTACCCTGCATCTTTTACTTTCCTCCATATTTTTTCCCGGCCCACCTGCCGGTACCGCGCCGCCGCGGGCGAGAACCTCAACGTCTCCTTGCTCCCCAGCGCCAGGTATCCGAAATTTTCCAGGCTATAATCGAACAACCGGAACACTTTCGCCTGCAGCTCGCGATCGAAATAGATCAGGACGTTGCGGCAAAGGATCAGCTGGAATTCATTGAATGAAAAATCCGACACGAGGTTATGTGTCGAAAAGATCATTCTGGCGGTCAGCGAAGAATCGAATTTAGCCAGGTGATAATTCGCCGTATAATACCGCGAGAAATCCTTCAGGCCGCCCGACTGGATATAGTTTTCGGAATATTTCTGCATCTGGCTCACCGGGAAGATCCCCTTTCGCGCCTTTTCGATCACCAGCGGGTTGATATCCGTTCCATACAACAGCGATTTGTGCAGCAATCCCGATTCGCTCAACAGGATCGCCATGGAATACACTTCCTCTCCGGTCGAACAGCCCGCATGCCAGATCCGTATGAACGGATAGGTGGCCAGGATCGGCAGGATGGTCGTGCGGAGCGTCCGGTAGAAGGTGGGATCGCGCAACATCTCCGTTACATTCACGGTGATCTCCTCCACGAACCGCTTGAAATATTGACAGTCGTTTTGCAGCCTGTACCGGAATTCCGCGAAACTGGGGAACCTATCGACAAGGAACAGGCGCTGTACCCTTCGCTGCAACGAAGCCCTGGAATATTCGGTAAAGTCGTATCCGTACCGCATGGAAATATCGTTCAGCAGGAGCTCCAGCTCTTCATTTTGAATCGGATGGATGTCCATGGTTATTTCTCGTATAGCCAGATGCGCAATAAGGACAACAACTGGTCGATATCCACCGGTTTGGATATGTAGTCCGATGCTCCCGCTTGTATACACCGTTCCCTGTCCCCGGCCATAGCCTTCGCGGTCACGGCTATAACGGGAAGATGACGTTGCCGCGGGCTGCGACGGATACGCTTGATAGCTTCGAAACCGTCCATCTCGGGCATCATCATATCCATCAGCACGATGTCCGCGGCTTCCTCCTCCAGCACACCCAACGCCTCCTTTCCATCCATAGCGGTAAGGACCCGCATCTTGTGCCGCTCCAACGCTTTGGTCAACGAAAAGATATTCCGCACGTCGTCATCGGCGACCAGCACCGTTTTACCCTTGAGGACTTCGTCCAGCGCACCCAGTTTGCTCAATGCATTACCATTGCTCTTTTCGTTCGCTTCGGCAACGATGTGCAGGAACAATGAGACTTCGTCCAGCACCCGCTGATACGAGTGGGCCGTTTTCACGACAATGCTGTCGGCGAACTGGCGCAGCCGGGCTTCCTCCGTTTTAGAGATATTCATGCCCGTGAACACGATGATGGGCACATTCTCGAAATGAGGGTCCTTCCGGATCGTCTCGAGCGCTTCCGATTCGTCCTTCCCGGTCTCCCGGCTCAGGATGACCCCATGGACGCCCTCTTTTTGCAGGATATCGGCGCTTTGAGCAATGGTCGTGGCGATCTCCATCCGCAGTTCGTGCGAACCGAGGAAATAAGCGAGTGCCTGCGCATGGCGCAAGTTGTCTTCCACGATGACCACCTTTCTCGCCGTGGCCTCCAGCAGGCTCTCTATTTTTGCGAATACATTTTCCATATCCTCCACCGCCACCGGTTTGGACATAAAATTTGCGGCTCCCCTGAGCAGGCTTTCGTTCTTCGCTTCGAAGGAAGAAACGATATGCACCGGTATAGACCTCAACTGCGGGTCCTTTTTCAGCTCGTCCATGACTTCCCAGCCGTTCTTCACCGGAAGCTGGATATCCAGCAGGATCCCCAACGGCTGATATAGCCGGGCCATCCGGATGGCCGTGTCGCCGCTGACCGCAACGATCCCCTTGTATCCCTTCTTCCGGCTGAAATCAAGCAGGCTCTGCGCAAAAAAAGTATCGTCTTCGACGATGAGCAACACCTTATCTCCCTGTTGCCACTGGCCCCGGTCGTCCGGTATTTCAGCGGGAGCGCCATCCAGCGTATAGATGGGTTCGGCCGCGGAAAGGCCGGGTGGGGTGACCGCCGGCACCTCTGTATCGACAGCTTCTGCTACGGCTTCGACCTTGAATTCCGGAAGACTGACCATGAATTCCGCACCCTCGTTCCGGCGACTCCTCAACGTGATCTCTCCGCCGAGCATCCGCGACAATTCGCGGCTGATCGACAAACCCAGGCCCGTACCGCCATATTTGCGGCGGGTCGACCCGTCCGCCTGTTGGAACGCCTCGAAAACAAGCTGGTGTTTGTCTTCAGGGATACCGATACCCGTGTCCCGGACGATGAAATCGAGAAAATGTTGTTTTTCGGAGGGACGTACCTGCAGGGTGACCGACCCCCTGGGAGTGAACTTGAAAGCATTCGACAAGAGATTCTTCAGGATCTGCCCGAGCCGCATCTTGTCGACCTCCAGTTGCTGCGGCGTTCCTTCATCCATTATGATGTGAAATTCGACGTTCCTGTCTTTGGCGATCGGCGTAAACAACATCCGCATTTCGTCCAACACCTCGCGGACGGGTACGATCGTGTGCTCCAGTTGCAGTTTGCCCGACTCTATTTTCGACAGATCGAGGATCTCGTCGATCAGTTGTAACAGACCGTGTCCGCTGTTCTGGATCACCCGCGCATATTCGGTCTGCTCGTCGGTGAGGTTCTTCCCCGTATTCTCGACCAACAGCCGCGACAGCAGGAGGATCGAATTCAACGGCGTCCGCAGCTCGTGGGACATATTGGCCAGGAACTCCGATTTGTATTTGGTGGTCAGCGCCAGCTCTTCCGCCTTTTTCTGGATCTCGAGGTTGCGCAGGAGAACGAGCTGGTTCTTTTCTTCGAGGTTCCGCGACCGCTCCTCCAGCTCCTGGTTCGTCTGGACCAGTTCTTCCTGCTGGACCTTCAGTTCTTCCTCGTTGACCTGCAGCTTTTCCGCCTGCATTTCGAGCTCGAGGTTCAGACTCTCCAGCTCGGTGTGCTGGGACTGCAGTTCTTCGGCCTGCGCCTGCGTTTCCTCGAGCAACTCTTGCAGCCGGTGGCGGCTCTCGATACTGTTGATGGCCGCACCGATACTCTGGGAGAGGCTGTCGAACAGCTCTAATTCGCGCTCGGAGAATTCGCCGGTTGTTCCCAGCTCGATAACCCCGCGGACCCTCTTCTCGTGCAAGAAAGGAAAAGCGATGATCGAACGCGGCCGTACGTCGCCGCTGGCGAAACTGACGACAAAATCTGTGGGCCCGAGTCCGCTATAATGGATCCGCTTGCCTTCCAGCGCCACCTGTCCCACCAGGCCCTGACCGGGTTTGAAGGTCTTCCGGCTTCCTTCCGCCAGCGCATAGCCTCCGGCCAGTTCGAGGTTGCCCGTGGCCATATCCTGCACATAAAAAGCGCCGACTTCGCAGCCCACATACCCGGCAATAAACCCGATGACATGCGTGGCCAGGTCCTTGAGTTCTGTCTCGCCGACCATGACTTCGTTAAGCAGCGCTACGGCGGTCTTCATCCATTCCTTGTCGGACAACTGACCGAACGAATATTCCAGCGATTCCGCCATTTTATTCAGCGAAAGTGAAAGCGCGCCCAATGCATCTTTCTGCTCGTCCGACACCCGCGTCCGGTATTTCCCTTCCGATATCTGGTCGGCGATGCCGCGGATGATCCCGATGCGCCGGGCGACATCGCTCTCTTTTTTTTCCAGCTCGGAATAGAGTCGTTGTCTTTCCTGGAAATCGCTGAGCACGCGGCTATAAAAGAAGATCGTGATCACGACCGAGAAAATGGCCGCCGCGATGATCAACACCGGCGTATAACTCGAATAGGCGTTGACCGTCTCGGTGCGTCCCACCAGTATACGGTGCTCTTCGTCCTGCATCCGCTGGACGACGTCCCGTACCTCGTCCATATACTCCCGGCCTTTTTCCAGCGAACCCGCCGAATACCCACCTGTCTTCCTTTTCTCCTCGATGACATCGCGCA
>DASZYU010000202.1:0-11817 GCA_035545215.1 Puia sp. | reverse complement strand
CTTCGCGTTTATAAAGGGTAGGCGAGCCGATCCCGAGCGAAAGACCGCCGACCAGGTAGGGTTGATGCCAGGTGAGCGTGATGTACGAATGGCGGTTACTGCTGTCGTTCTGTACGATCACGGGTTCCGGAAGAAACTGATCACCGGCGCCGCTGTCCGCTGCGCGATGTTTCAGGACATAAGGCACGAACCTTCCGTCGGAGCCCAGGATCCTTACGTCCGACAGGTCTGGCTTCGATCGCGCTACGAATTCCGGTGACAGTAGGAGTCTGTAAAAATCCGACGCATTTGGCGTATCCACCTCGGCCCGGTAATGGAAACTGTCCTGGCCTGCGACGGGTAGCGACAGCAGCAACAACCAGACCGGCATCCATCCCTCAGACCATCTTCTTTTCTTCATCCTCGATGATGATTTTTTTCAATCGCTGATACATGAATGATACCACCAGCAACAGAACGCCGAGACAGAAGAACGCGGCGATCTTGCCGGCTACGGGAATATTGCGGATATCGAAAAGGAACAATTTGAACAGGGTGATGCTGAACAAGACGAGCGACACGATCCGCAACGGCTTGAACTTATATTTCATGCCCAGCCACATGAAGGCAAAGGAACAAAGCCCCCACAGGATCGGCAACACGGTTTTCTCATAGACACGCGCCAACTCAGGCAGATCGTGTTCCCTGGAATAGAATAGCGTATTCACCAATAGCTGCCCTTCCGCGCTAAGGAGGATCACGGTCACCGTACAGATGAGCCACGTGAACAGCGTGGGCCCGATGCCCACCTCGCCCGATCGCATCCGTCCCACCAACTGCCACATAAGCAGGGCTACCAATACAACACCGGCCCAGTGCGCCATGAAATGCCCGGCGTAACGTTTTTCATACAACATCGTTTCCTGCAGACCGAAAACGTAGAACAGCGAGACGAGATAAATCAATACCCCGACATAGCGTGCGCCCGCATTCAGCAAGCGGAAATCATCTCTTCGAAGACGTCCTGTGACGGCAGTGAACAGATGGATAAAGGCGAATGTATACAGCAAGAGATACAAAGGCGTCAGATCGATACCGGGGAAGTATGACGTGAACTGATAATTGATCTCGAGCGCCCCAACGGCAAAGAGCAGGACACCCGACGTGATGAGCGCCGCCTTTCCCATGGCGGTCCCGCGGCGCAGATAAAATAGCGCTCCGCTGCAGATGGCAGCATAAAGACCGGTCATGAACGCTCTATTGAAGATCACCGGCAATACCGCCGCCCCGCGCGCATTCCCCGGCAGATAGACGGCCCCCGGCCCATAGGCGTTGGACCAATCCATCACCAGGCTGACGAGCATCGCCATCCATACCGCGAACGATGCAAGCCGGATCAGCCGGATCTGCGACCGCAGGTACAACCAATACAGCAATACGGTCTCGGATGCCCAGAATAGCGTGATATAGTGCCCGTGTAATTGGAGCGGGGCGGTCAGCGACACATACGAGAGCGTAATGCCTACCAGCAGGTAGAGAATGTTCCTGTCCACCCTCTTCTGCCGGAAAAGGAACCAGGTGGCCGCGAGATGGAAGACGCCCATGGCCGCGCAAAAAGCTCCTTTATAACGGTCGAGACCCAGCTGTTCGATCAGGTACAGACTGGCCGCGAAGTACAGAAAGGTATTGGAGAGCAGGATGACAAAGTCGGAGGCCAGGAAGGTCCTGTTTTTCCGGATCGTGTGCGCGATATTGATCGCAAAGAACAGCAAATAAAACGCCGTTGCGAACGCCCATCCCCCCCTGTAAAAAGCGGCTGCGGCGTCATATGGAAGACTTACCAGCCAGGAAAAATACAGCAGCGCGGTAAAACCGAACGAAAGGATGTTGAGCAATCGCCAGGCCTTACAATAGGCGATGACCACCAGCCCCGAATTAAGGATCAGCAGGTAAGAGAAGAGGACCACATAGTTGTCTCTTCCATTGCTGACCAGGAAAGGAGTGATGAACCCGCCGGCCAGTGCGATGATCGCCAGTTCCTGACGGTCATACAGCTGCGACAGGATCACCGAAAAAGCCGTGATCACGAGCATGATCAGAAAGGCTGTTGTTTGACCGAACAGCTGGTACTGATGATAGGCCAGCGCAATGGTAAAATACAGTACTGCGAGTCCCCCGCCCACCAGCACGGAACTGAAGGCCTTGTATTGATTGCGCAGCCAGTGCGCGATGGCGATCAGGATACCGCCGCAAAGGACCCCGACGGCGACCCGTCCCGCGGGACCGACCCATTCGTTGTCAATCGCATATTTTACAAAGAATCCGATGGCCAGCACGAGGATGGCGATGCCAATCTTGCTGACGAGGTTTTCACCGATGAATTTTTCCAGGTCGGGATGACGCTCGAAAAACCCCGGACGCGCGGTCATCGTGGGTTTTGCCGGCTGCCGCGACACGCGCGGTTCTGTCCCGTATTGACGTGCGGCCGATGGCTCGGATGCGTGCGTCGCCCGCATTGCTTCGGACGGCCGCGTGGAAGTCGTTGGTTCGGGCGGCCGTACGGGTGGTATTGCCTGTGGCGGTCCTGGCGGAGGCTGTGGACGGGGAGGAGGCGGCTGTCTGAAAGGTTCCATCTCCGGCGTTGCCGGCGCCTTGCCGGCGGGAGCGGTGGGAGCGGTGGGAGCAGGATGAGGTTCGACACGGGCCGGCTGCCTCTCCATTGTCGCCTGATGCAATCGCCGTATCTCCCGTTCCAAACGGTCCAATCTTTCAAGCAGAATCGCCCGCATTGCCAATACGAACGCGATCAGCACGACGAGCAAAACGATGATGATCTCTTCCAGGAGTTTGCGGTTTGTGAATAAAGATACTATTCTACCGCCAATTCGAGGAATACGGGGCAATGATCGCTCTGCCGGACATGCGGGTAGATGGCCGCTTTCAGCAGTCTCGGTTTCAGCACATCGGTAACGCTGATATAGTCGATCCTCCATCCTTTATTCTGCTCGCGCACCGAGGGAAAACGTTGGCTCCACCAGGTATAATGATGCGGCGCCGGGTTAAGATGACGGAAACTGTCGATCCAGCCGGTGTCGATGAATTTATCCATCCATGCCCGCTCATCCGGCAGAAAACCGGAGTTCTTCCTGTTCCCTTTTGGATCGTGGATGTCGATCTCCCTATGCGCGATGTTATAATCTCCGCAAAGGACCAGTCTGGGATATTTTTTCCTGAGCTCTTCCAGATAAGTATAGAATTCATCCAGCCACCGGTATTTGTAGCCCTGCCGTTCTTCGCCGGAAGTGCCAGAGGGGAAATAAGCATTGATCAGACGAATGTCCGCGAAGTCCAGCTGGATCACACGACCTTCATCGTCGCTGATGGAGTGGCCGGTACCGTACTCGACATAATCCGGTTTGAGCTTCGTAAAGACGGCCACCCCGCTATAGCCCTTTTTCCTGGCGGGGAACCAATAGTCATAAAAACCCATTTCGGTGAACCGGGCATGCGCGACGTTATCCCGGTGGGCTTTCGTTTCCTGTATGCATACGATGTCCGCCGGATCTGTTCCCAGCCATTCGATCAAGCCTTTGTTCATTGCGGCCCGAATGCCGTTAACATTATAACTCACGATGCGTAATGAAGACATAAGCGCTATATTGTGATACAATTATGGTCAACAGTACTGAACGGATCATCCCCTCGAGGGAGACGGGTTATATCGAAGGACCCCAAAGCCGTTTCTACGAACTCGGCTTCGCCTGGGAAATTTTCCGTGAGCTCATCCGCGGGTTCCGGACGCTGCATTTCGTCGGACCCTGCATCACCGTTTTCGGATCCGCGCGTTTCAAAGAAGATCATCCCATTTATCAGTCTGCCCGCGAGATAGGCCGCCAGATCGCCGCTATGGGGCTGACCACGATGACGGGAGGAGGCCCCGGAGTAATGGAGGCTGCCAACCGCGGCGCATTCGAACAGGGTGGAATGTCGGTCGGCTGCAACATCAAGTTGCCCTTCGAACAAAAGCCCAACCCATACGTTCAAACCTCGATCACCTTTGACCATTTCTTTGTCCGGAAGCTCATGCTGGTGAAATATTCCTATGCTTTCGTCATCATGCCGGGCGGTTTCGGGACGATGGATGAATTCTTTGGAACGCTTACGCTCGTTCAGACAAAGTCCCTGCTGCAGTTTCCCCTCGTCCTGTTCGGGGCGGAATACTATCGCCCGCTGTTCGGGTATATGCAGGATATGGCTCGCGAAGGCACCATTTCGACACAGGACCTCTCGCTTGTCCTGCTGACCGACAGCGTCGCCGAGGCTATGGAACACATCGATACCTTCATCAAAAAGAACTATCCGAAAAAACCTCGCAAACGGAAGTGGTGGTTGTTCGAAACCAAACCGGCCGCGCCGGCGGTCTCCAGCTAACCGAGACCCCGATCTGGAGTGCGCACGAGTCCGGAGTCATCTCGCCACGATACCGTTGTAGAGGTTCTATGCGTCGTAGTCCAATATCGGCCTTAGCCATCTCTCCGCTTCTTCGAGCGGCATGCCTTTGCGGGCGGCATAGTCGATGACCTGGTCCCTTTCGATCTTTCCGATGCCGAAGTATTTACTTTCCGGATGGGCGAAATACCATCCGCTGACAGACGCTGCAGGGTACATGGCCAGCGAGTCCGTAAGGATCGTTCCGGTCTGCCGGGTGGCATCCAGCATGGCAAAGAGCTTGATCTTCTCCGTATGATCCGGACAGGCCGGGTAACCGGGTGCCGGGCGGATGCCCAGGTATTCCTCGCGGATCAGCTGTTCATTGGCCAGCTTTTCTTGCCGCGCATATCCCCAGAACTCCTTGCGGACCCGTTCATGCAACAGCTCGGTGAACGCTTCGGCCAACCGGTCCGCCATGGCCTGCAGCATGATCTTGTTGTAGTCGTCATGTGCCGCCTGAAACCGCTGGATATGCGGTTCGATGCCTTCGATGCTGACGACAAACGCGCCGATATGGTCCTGTTTTCCTGTCGCAGCGGGGGCGATAAAGTCGGCTAATGAAATATTTGGTTGGCCAGCTGCTTTTTTCATCTGCTGCCGAAGGAACTCGAGATGCACTTTCCCGCCGGACCGCTCACGCCCCTCGGTCCCGGGCGCAGGTCCGGCTTCACCGCCTCCGACTTCCACCGTCACCGTGTCCTTTCCATCCGAGTTAGCCGGCCAGAACCCGATTACGGCTTTCGGCTTCAGCCATTTTTCCCGGACGATCGCGGTGAGCAGCTGCTGCGCATCCTGATACAGCCGGGTGGCTTCTGTCCCCACCCTGGCATCTTCCAGTATTTGCGGGAATTTTCCATGCAGTTCCCAGGCGATAAAGAAGGGACCCCAATCGATGTAACGGACGATCTCCGCGAGGTCATAACCGTCAAAGGTCTTTGTCCCGATGAAGCCGGGCGACACCGGCTCGAACGTACTCCAATCCATGGCTACCTTGTTCTCCTGCGCCTGACCGAAGGAAAGAAACTGCTTAACCGTCTTCTTGGCCGCGAAATCTTCCTTTAACCGCTGGTATTCTTTTTGTGTCGTCTGCAGGAATTCGGGCTTTTGTTCCGGATTCAGCAGCGATCCGACTACCGTCACGCTGCGCGACGCGTCCAGGACATGAACCACGCCATTGGCAAATTCGGGCGCGATCTTAACCGCAGTATGCATCCTCGAGGTCGTCGCTCCCCCTATCAGCAGGGGGATCTGGAACTCCTGCCTTTTCATCTCCCTTGCGACATGCACCATTTCGTCGAGCGATGGCGTGATCAGCCCGCTGAGACCGATCACATCCACCTTTTCCTTTCTCGCAGTCTCCAGTATCCTGTCCGCCGGGACCATCACTCCAAGATCGATGACTTCATAGCCATTGCATCCAAGAACGACCCCGACGATATTCTTGCCGATATCGTGCACATCTCCCTTTACCGTTGCCAACAATATCTTCGCGGCCCCCGAGCTTTCTTCCGCGTCCGAACCCGCATTTTTCTTACGCTCTTCCTTCTCCAGCTCGATATAAGGGGTCAGGACCGCCACTGATTTCTTCATCACGCGCGCGCTTTTCACTACCTGCGGCAGGAACATCTTTCCGCTGCCGAACAAGTCTCCAACGACGTCCATGCCCGCCATCAGCGGTCCTTCGATCACATCCAGGGGTTTCGGATATTTCTGCCGCGCCTCTTCAGTGTCGGCCTCGATATAGTCGGTAATGCCGTTGACGAGCGCATGCTTCAACCGCTCTTCTACCGTTCCGCGTCTCCAGGCTTCATCCTTCACTTCTTCTTTTCCCCGCGCCTTCACCGTTTCGGCAAAGGCCAGCAACCGGTCCGTCGCCTCCGGATTCCTGTTCAGGATCACATCCTCGCACAGCTGCCGCAACTGCGGCTCGATCTCGTCATAAACGACCAGCTGGCCCGCATTCACGATGCCCATGTCCATGCCCGCCTTGATCGCGTGGTAGAGAAAGACGCTGTGCATGGCTTCGCGCACAGGCTCGTTGCCCCGGAACGAAAAGGAAACGTTGCTGACGCCTCCGCTGATCCGGGTCAGAGGCATCTTTTGTTTGATCTCCTTTATGGCGTTGATGAAATCGACGCCATAGTTATTGTGTTCCTCGATGCCCGTGGCGATGGCGAAGATATTCGGGTCGAAAATGATGTCCTCGGGGTCGTATCCTACCCGCTCCGTTAGTATTTTGTAAGCCCTTTCGCTGATGTCCACCTTCTTGCGTAAGGTGTCCGCCTGGCCATTCTCATCGAAAGCCATGACGATCACGGCGGCCCCATAGCTCTTGCATACGATCGCCTGTTCGATGAACTTTTCTTCACCTTCCTTCAGCGAAATCGAATTGACGATGCACTTCCCCTGGACGCATTTCAACCCCGCTTCGATGATCGAGAATTTCGAGGAGTCGATCATGATAGGAATCTTTGCGATATCCGGCTCGGCCTGGAGCAGGTTGAGGAACGTCTGCATGGCCTTTTCCCCGTCCAGGAGCGCGTCGTCCATATTGACGTCGAGTATCTGCGCTCCGTTGTCCACCTGCTGACGCGCCACGCTTAGCGCTTCTTCATATTTGTTCTCGCGGATCAGCCGGGCGAACTTCTTCGAACCGGTGACATTCGTACGTTCACCTATGTTGACAAAATTCGTTTGGGGCCGTAAGACCAGCGGCTCGAGACCTGACAGCCGCAGGAAGGGTTGGATGGTCACACTCATAATGCTAATTCTTTTTCGACGGCAGGCAGGGGCCGTGGCCGGATGGAGGAAACATGCTGCGCTATATGGCGGATATGATCCGGGGTGGTGCCGCAGCAGCCTCCGACTATGTTTACAAATCCTTTTTCCGCCCACTCTTCGATGAAGTGAGCGGTCTGTTCGGGTTGTTCATCGTATTCGCCCATGGCGTTCGGCAGGCCGGCATTGGGATAGGCGGAAATGAAACAGGACGCGATCTGGCTCAACTCTTCGATATGCGCGCGCATCTCCTGAGCTCCCAGCGCACAGTTCAGCCCGATGCTCAACGGACGGGCATGCATGACGGATACATAGAACGCTTCCAGCGTTTGACCGCTGAGCGTCCGTCCGCTCGCGTCGGTTATCGTGCCGCTGATGGATATCGGCAGTTCGGGCTGACGGACATCCCGGAAGTACTTTTTGATGGCGAATATCGCGGCCTTGGCGTTGAGCGTGTCGAAGATCGTCTCGATCAGCAACAGATCGACACCACCTTCCACCAATCCCTTCACCTGCTCGTAATAGGCGGATGCCACGTCATCGAACGTCACCGCCCGGAAACCGGGGTTATTGACATCCGGCGACAGTGACAGCGTCTTGTTCATCGGGCCGATGGCTCCTGCCACGAAGCGGGGTTTCGCGGGGTTACGCGCCGTATAGTCTGCCGCCGCCCGTTTGGCAATCCTGGCTGCCGCCACATTGATCCCGAACGCCAGGTCCTCCATATGGTAATCCGCAAGACTCACCCGTTGTGCGTTGAAGGTGTTGGTTTCGATGATATCGGCGCCAGCTTCCAGGTATTGGCGGTGGATCTCTTCGATGATGGCCGGCTGCGTCAGACACAACAGGTCATTATTCCCTTTCAGGTCCGAAGGCCAATCGGCAAAACGCTCGCCCCGGTAGTCCTTTTCTTCCAGCTTGTGCCGCTGGATCATCGTGCCCATGGCCCCGTCGATAACGAGTATGCGCTTTTTCAGCGCTTCCTCCAGTGTTTTACGTATTGATTCCATGTGTTATTTCCTCCTTTTTACGGGCGGCGTTCGATAAATGTCCGGACCTGCCAACTATTTTCTGAACTGCTTGCAACGAGGGAAATAACCGGAAAAAAGGCGGGATATTTCAAACGTTTATTAGTTCAGTTTTTAAGACGTTCACAGGCCGAACAATAAACAAATCTGCCTGTACGGGTGCAAAGGTAGGCAAAAAATCGATCCGATACAAGCCCGCGGCAGGATGCCGGCGCCCGCCGGCGCGCGGTGAGGCCTAACCTCCGGCCCGGTAACTTTCCACCGGTAGCCGGTTGGTGATGGATCTTGCAAGGGTCATTTCATCGGCATATTCCAGCTCGCCGCCAAACGCAATGCCCCGGGCGATCGTCGTGATGCGGACAGGGACATCCTGGAGCTTCTTTTGGATATAATAGATCGTGGTATCCCCCTGGATGGTAGGATTCAATGCAAAGATCAACTCCTGCGTGTGCTCCTTCCGTACCCGGTGTACGAGGGTCTCGATGTTCAGCTGATCCGGACCGATCCCGTCCAGCGGCGATATACTTCCGCCCAGTACATGATAGGTGCCGTTGAATTGTTGCGTG
This sequence comes from Puia sp., assembly GCA_035545215.1. Lineage (GTDB taxonomy): Bacteria > Bacteroidota > Bacteroidia > Chitinophagales > Chitinophagaceae > Puia. The sequence goes on along the minus strand of DASZYU010000202.1, from coordinate 2,975 downwards.
CTTTCGATGGCGATCACCTCGCGGAGGCTTTCAACTACGCAGATCAGTTCCTGTTTGCGTAGCGAATTGGCGCAGATCGAACAGATGTCGGCATCCGCCACATTGTGACAACGCTGACAGAATTTGATCTCGTTGCGCATGCGGATCAACGTCTCGCCCAACCCCTGAACCTGGCCGGCATCCTGCTTCAGGAGATGCAACACCAGCCGCAGCGCGGTCTTCTTGCCGATGCCCGGAAGCCTCGCGAATTCACCCACCGCCGACTCCAACAAAGAGGAAGAGAATTGCATCCGGCAAAGATACGAAAGACCGGTTATAGCACCGCCGCCTGCCCGAGGCCAACCGGGGCGCCGTCGACTGTTCGCCCCGGCATCTTTCCCGCGTCACAAGGTAGTATCCCAGTCGTTGTCCCAGTTGGCCTTGACGTTCATTTTCTTACGGATGGTGATCACTTTTTCGGGCTGCTTCTTGTTGTCCCCAAAAAAGGCCCCTGGATCCCAAACCCCATTGCTGTTGGTATCGTAGAGTATCCGAAGCTCGTATTCGCCCGGCGGGAACAACACCTTCCGCACTATCCCGCGGCTGTTGAATGGGAAAGCGTATTTCACCTTGTCCGACTGGACAAATTGCAGGACGGGATGCAGCGCGGCGGCCAGATTCTTAACCCGGATCTGGACCTCCCCGTAATCGATATCTTTTTTGGTATGCACACTGAGCGTATCGTCCTTCAGCAGCTTCCTGCCCAGCGAATCCTGCCCGAATGTCCTTGGAATGATCACATGGAACCGGGCATCCGTCGGCCACGGGTAAAACAGCGAAACGATCCTGCTGGTGCTGTCCCGGATCAGGCGATATTGTCTGCTCCCGATGTCCCTGAAATCGTTGTCCGTAAAGCGCAGCTGCGTGGAGTCGAATATCCTCAGCCCGCTGGAAAAGGTCAGTTTGAACGTGTCGAGTACGTCGAAAACCCCGTTGGCCGCGTTATCCGTCACCTGCAATCTCGTTTCCTGGTTGCGCGGCTTCCTTGGCGCGGGAGCGGGAGTCGACTGTGGTCCGGCAGGCTTCTTAACCTCGGCTACCTCCGCATAGGCATACAGGGTCTGGGAAGGCGTGGGTTCGCTGCCGATGACGACAGGGCTGCCGGTAAAGGCAAACAGTTGTGATTTGGAAAGATACCGGTGGCTCCCGCCTTCGTCCTTGAGCGCATAGAGCGCATATTTACCCGGTTTGATATACCGGAAATGGAATGTACCGGTGCTGTCCACCCTGGCAATATACCGCGGACGTTGCTTGATTACGGCCGAGTCATCGAATTGGGTGTACAGCATGGCGATAAGGGTGCTGTCCGGCCTGCCGGTGTTCGCTATGATCACATTCCCCTCCAGCTGTCCCCTGTCGATAGTGTCCCCCGTGGAAAAGACATAAGTGAAATTGGGAAGGACATTCCCTTCGTTGAAATCTTTGATGCCTTTCCCGAACTGCAGCGAATAGGTGGTATGCCCGAGCAGCGTATCCTTGATCCGTATCGTCACTACCCGCAGCTTGTAGTCTACGATCGGATCGGTCTTTGGCACCGGGTTGACGAGCAATTCCGTCCGGATGTCCTTTCCCTCGATGTATTCATTAAAATTAAGAACGATCTTCTTTCCGCTGAAACGTTTGACCGAGTCGGCCGGCACCGCCGATACCAAATGCGGCGGGATCGTATCCTTCGCACCACCGGTCGGCGGCATGATATTGGCGCACCCGCTGTGACAGATGGCGCCGAGAAGGACCAATGAAAAAAAGACGAGAAAATTCAGACGATCCATTTGTTCATGCCTAAGGATTCGCTCCGGAGATAGTCCCCGGACAAGAACCCGGTTAAAGATTGGCCTGCGGCCGAGTGGACCTCTTGTCCATTTTGCAAACATAATTGGTTTCGGCGTATGCACGCCGGCAGCCTTGCTAATTATCCCTTAAAGCTCGCCGGATGCCGTTCCGCCGGTTTCAGTCCGCTTCTTCCTCTTCCACCTCATGAAGCGCGACGGCCAGGTTATTCGTTTTCACAAAATTGCACCAATGGCAATCCGGTTTCCCGCAACCGGTGTAGAATTCGCGGTTCCGGATCTTTTGCCAGGTTTGAACGATCTGCTGCGTAACCGTCGTCGTATCCGTGGGCCCGATCATGATCTTCACCTTCCGGTATTCTTTCCTTTTGTCCGGTTCCACGAAATCGAATTCCGTGCTGACGACCTTCCAGTCCTTCTGTTCGTATCCGTCCACCAGCAGCTTGTAAAAGACCGCCTGCCGCCAGTAATCGCCTCCGTTAGGGGCCTTCTCACCGGGCGGCGAGAGCTTTTCCCGGGCCCTGTCGACATCGCCGGTCTTATAATCGACCACATTCACCTCCTTCCCGTGGAACTCCAGTTTGTCGAGTTTCCCTTTCAGTGGCACACCGCTTACGATCACATTGCGGATATTCCTTTCCACCGCCACGATCTTATTCCATTGGGGCAGGTATTTATTATAATAGTTGTTGAGCACTTCGAGACCATATTCCATCCGTCTGTCGAATGCTTCCTTCGTGAAGATCTCGCGATGCCGCCGCATATACCACTGGAAATCCTCGAGCACTTCTTCGACGCCGGGAAACTGCTCCGAAGGATGCTCCTTCATTTTTTCGAACAGACGCTGGAGCGCGAAATGCACCGCGCTTCCGAATTCCGTGGCCTCGTTCTTCGGTGAAGGGATACGCACGAGATTACGGTAATAGAATTCCAGCGGGCATTTGAGGTAATTGTTCAATGCCGTCACGTTCATGACGAATTTGTCCAGCATCCGGTCCACAAATTCCGCTTCATCCGCCTGTATTTCCGGCGCGATCGCATCCGCAAACGGCAAGGCGTCGAACGCCGCCTGTTCTTCGGGTGTTATCGTTGCTTTTTCGAAGGGCAGGTGATGATCCTGCAGGATCTCCGCGAGGAAGACCGAAG
>DASZYU010000201.1:0-4494 GCA_035545215.1 Puia sp. | reverse complement strand
GCCTACCTGGGAATGCCCTTTTTTACCACGTTGAAAAAGTTGACCGTGGAAGGTTATTGTACCTCGGAGGCTGGCGCCAACAAGGGGCTGGCGTATGTGGCCGTCCCGGGAAGTTATACAGGCTGTATCCCGCTTCAACCCGGCCAGCACTCGTGGGCAACGCACTAAACCCGCGTGACCACCAGCTGGAATTTCTTCTTTTGGTTTAGGAACCACATCTCATAGTAATTGTAGGAAAGCCATGCGACGGTTGCCGTCACGGCCAGACAGGCCAGCGGATAAGCGATGTCGTATACCAGCCTCCACTCCGGGTGCCCGATCGCCTTACGGAAGAACAGCAGCACGAACTGGCATACGGCCGTATGGAACAGATAGATGCCGAAAGAGATCCGGCCCAGCGTCCGCAACAGCGGTTTTTCCAACCGGTAGATCGAATTTTCCGCAACCGCCGCCAACAGCACATACCCGTAAAGGACATCGCAGATGTAATGATCCGCAAACAACTGGAAATAGACGTTGTCCGGTTTGATGATGGACAGCGTGTACAATAAGGCCAGCAACGTCATCACCGCCTGTAGCCACGGACGAAAAACGACCCTGAAGGTCTGCTTCAAACGCTCCCGCCGCTGGTACAGCATCGCCGCGAACAGACCGCCCCCAAAAAGGTCCAGTTTGTCGAAGAGCAACAGGTGATTGGCCAGCAGCGCCCGGTCCTGCGACAACCGCGGGAACAGCGACGGCGCAACGAACACGATCAATATGCGCACCACCACGCTGATCGCAAACATCACGACCAGCAATTTCGGCAGACGTTTTCTGAAATTATTCATCAGCACCGGCCAGATCAGGTAGAACTGCTCTTCGATGCATACGGACCAGCTGATCTCGAACATCCCGGTGTTGGAACCGATAAAGGCCAGTTGCATGTTCACCGAAAAGAACAAAAGGAAAACGAGGTTCAGCATCATCAGCGGGAAATCCGTATCGCTATGCCATCCGAGATGCGCCGCCACATAGGGAGAAAAAAACGTCAGGATCAACCCATAGCCGAGATACAACGGCCAGATCCGGAGAATGCGCCGAACGTAGAAATTGCGATAACTGATCGTTCCGGTCGTATCCTTCTCGACCAGCAACAGATAGCTGATCAGGAATCCGCTCAATATAAAGAACAGGTTGACGCCCAACCGCCCCGTATCCGAAAAACACTTGTCGACAAAGGAAGGGGCATCCGAATAATCCTTTTTGAAGCCAAACGAATGCTGCAACAACACCAGGAACGCGGCGCAGAACCGAACGCCATCCAGATTTTTAAAATAGACCTTCATGCCAGTCCAAAGTAACGTGAATTCGCTATATTTATGCGCAATCCATTCAGTTTTTTCACGTTATGGGCAGTAATACGTTTGACGCCATCGTCGTGGGCTCGGGCATCAGCGGCGGCTGGGCAGCCAAAGAACTTTGCGAAAAAGGTCTCAGGACGCTCGTCCTCGAAAGAGGACGCAATATCACGCACGTAAAAGACTACACCACTGCCTTTCTCGGGCCCTGGCAATTCCCTCACCGCCTGCAGATCACCGAAGCCGACAAAGCAGAGAACCCGATCCAGTGCCAGGCCTATACGGAGGCCTCCAAACAGTTTTACGTCAGCGACCGCGAACACCCCTATATCCAGGACGATCCCTTCAGCTGGATCCGCGGCTACCAGGTCGGCGGCCGCTCGCTTACCTGGGGCCGGCAATGCTACCGCCTCAGCGACCTCGACTTCGAGGCCAATGCCAAGGAAGGCATCGCGGTCGACTGGCCCATCCGCTACAAGGACATCGCCCCATGGTACGACTATGTCGAGGAATTCACCGGCATCAGCGGAAAGCCCGAAGGGCTGCCCCATCTCCCGGACGGAAACTTCCTGCCGCCGATGGAAATGAACTGCATCGAAGAGTACTTCGCCGCCAAGGTCCGCCAGCACTACAAAGACCGTCTCGTCACCATCGGCCGCGTCGCCAATCTCAGCAAGGAATGGAAAGGCAGGGGCCCTTGTCAATACCGCAACCTCTGCGACCGCGGTTGTCCCTTCAGCGGCTATTTCAGCAGCAATGCAGCGACCCTTCCCGCCGCCAACAACACCGGGAACATGACCCTTCTTCCCGATTCGATCGTCGTCGAGGTGTTGTTCGACGAAAAAAACAACCGCGCTTCCGGTGTCCGCGTCCTGAACGCGCACACCCACGCCGTTACCGATTATTTCGCCCGGATCATCTTCCTGAACGCCTCTACCATCGCCACAGCCGCGATCCTGCTGAATTCCGTTTCCCGGCGATTTCCCGACGGGCTTGGAAATTCCAGCGGACAGGTGGGCCACAATCTGATGGACCATTTCACCGGGACCGGCGCATTCGCCGATTACGACGGGTTTGCCGACAGCTACTACAAAGGCAGACGGCCCGCCCCCATCTATATCCCGCGTTTCCGCAACCTGCCCGGACAACCGAAAATGGATTTTACCCGTGGCTATGGCTTTCAGGGCAACGGGACCCGGAAAGAGTGGCAGGACATGGGGCAAAACCCCGGTTTCGGGCCGTCGTTCAAAGCGCAGCTGACCAAGCCCGGCCCATGGACGATGTGGATCGGTGCGTGGGCGGAAACGCTGCCCTACTACGACAATAAAATAACCCTCGACAAGGAGAAAAAGGACAAATGGGGACTGCCGCTCGTCCGCATCGCCTATCAATACCACGACAACGAATCGGCAATGCGAAAAGACATCAAAGACTCGGCGGAAGAAATGCTGGCCGCGGCCGGATTCAAAAACATCTATTCCTACGTCCACTTCGCACCGGGCGGTTCGGCCGTCCACGAGATGGGCACCGTCCGCATGGGCAGGGACCCGAAAACCTCCGCCCTCAACGCCTTCAATCAGTTGCACGATGTCCCCAATGTATTCATCACCGACGGCAGTTGTATGACCTCCTCGGCCTGTCAGAACCCTTCGCTCACCTACATGGCGCTCACGGCCCGAGCTTGCGACTATGCGGTCGGCCAGCTGAAAAAAGGCGAGCTCTAATAATATTTTACCGTAACGCCCGCCGGCAGCTGTTTTTCGAACGCCTCGAGGTTGTTCTTCAGCGATGGCGCATCCGCCGGCCGGATCGAGAAAAACGATACCGTGTCGTCGCCGCAGATGACATTGTTCGCGATCCCCCACGTCGCCACCTTCGTCCACCGGTGCAGCAGCGAGTCATTGAACCATTTTTCGTACAACACGGCCGTTCCCGCATGTTGCGCCCGGCACAGACTGTCCAGGAACGCGGGCGACCAGCGGCCGCTCTTCCGGCTCCGCGCAACGTCGATGTTTCCCAATCCCCAAAGATCGATATTGGCGCCGCCGGTCAGATAAGACACCGCCCCGATATCATTGACCGCATTGACGTCCCTGTCGTAGTAAGTGTGCAGGAACCGGCCCATCTGGTATTGCTGCTGATAGATGTTCACACAGGCCGTACCCGTTTTCGAAAACGCGGCCGCACTTCGCAATACGAACGGGAAAGTCGCGGCAAACACAACGGCCGCCAGCATCCATCGCACGATCGCAGGCCGTTCCCGCAGCGCCGCCGAAGCATATTTCCAAACCAGCAGCCCAACGATCGCCGAAGAACAGAACACCAGGTAGGCCTCATACCGGTAAAGCCACCCCGTAGAGGCAAAACACAACTGCAATACCGTACAGGCCAGCAGGATGATCAGGATATACCCGTAGGCGACGCGAGGCCGGTCTCCACCCGGTCGACCCTCTCCAGCCGCTCCGCCCACGCCCTTTGCGCTCGTCCCGCCGCGGATATATTTCAAAAACGCCAGGTACACCAGCGGTAGAATGATCAGCAACCGCTGCGTGGCCAACAGGCTGATCCCCGGTCGGGGCGTGCCCGCCGGAAGACCGTCGGTTTTGACGACGGTCAGCTTCTGAACGAAGATAGTATCCAGCCACTTCATCAACGCGCCGACCGATAGAGGCGCGCTCTCCGATTTCAACAACACGGAGTTGGGCAGGAAATAACTCCCTTTTGCGACCGACCAGACGCCGAAGATCACCAGCGGCAAGACCGAGATCAGCCCCAGTCGAAAACCAAGCGCCCATTTCCGGTGCCAGGCGAGGATCAGGCAGACGATCGCGATCAGGAAAAGCCCCTCATACCGGGTAAAGCTGACCATTACCCCGTACACGAAAATGGGCCAGGGCAATCGCCACCGGGCCGGCTTTTCCCATAGCGCGCGTTCCAGCCAGCCCGCAAAACCAAACACGAAAAGAAAGGAGAAAAGACACTGCAGCGTATGCTCCATCCCGCAAACGACCAGTATTGGCACCGGCGTCAAAAAAATGATCCCGAGCAGGATCACCAGCTGCCCCCGGACCGACACCCCTTCCCTTTCCAGCCACCGGCGCACGACCACCAGCAAAACCACCGCAACCACGCAATTGATGATAAAAGGAATGAC
>DASZYU010000200.1:0-33488 GCA_035545215.1 Puia sp. | reverse complement strand
TCGTCGAAATAGTAGGTGAGGACCTCGATCGCCGTATCTGCGCTCGTGTTGCCGTTCTTTTTCCGCCTTAGCTGGATGAGCAGACATTCCTGCAGGTCACGGGCAGCGACGCCCGGAGGATCGAACTGCTGGATCTTTTTGATCAGCGACTCGATCTCCTCTTCGGTCGTTTCGATATTCTGACGGAAAGCCAGGTCGTCCGCTATGGAGGCCGTTTCCCGGCGAAGGTATCCGTCGTCGTCGATGCTGCCGACGATCTGTTCGGCGATCCTGCGGGTCCGGTCATCGACCACGAGCATGCCCAACTGGTCCAGCAGCAATTCATGGAACGAGGTTTCGACCCGGTGGGGCATCACTCTGTCCTCATCCGAATCGGGGTAGTTGTCATCCCGGAGGCGGTAATCCGCCACATCGTCGTCGGAATCGTTGACGTATTCGCTGATGTCGATGTTGTCGTATTCATCCTCGCTACCGTCCTTTTCGTCGTATTCTTCGGAAGATTCGAATTCGTCCTTGATCTCTTCTCCGGGGCCTTCGTCGTGATCCTCGGTCACTTCCAGCGCAGGATTCTCCTCCAGCTCCTCCTTGATCCTCTCTTCCAGGTTGGCCGTAGGCACCTGAAGCAGCTTCATCAGCTGAATCTGCTGCGGAGACAGTTTTTGGAGTAATTTTTGCTGTAGTGATTGACTTAACGACATGTAAATCAGGGGTTTTGCTCAAACGCCTTATCAATTTTATCAAAAAAGCGGCACGAACCACAAAAATCAGGCCGTAAATTTACATAAAAAGGGGAGTATCCGCGTGCAACGAAAAAAAACTTTTCTTGTTGTCTATTTCTCAATACTTATGGGCGCCGTCCTGGGTCAACCGGCGTACCGGATGCCGGTGGGAAAAAATTTCCCGGACCACCTCGAATTCAAAAGACTGTATGCATTGCCGGTAGTACTCCATCCGAAGACAACGGTCCCGCCGTCCTTCACAATGCCGGCCGCTTACCGCATCGACCGTTACACCGATCACCTGGGATTTTTTTGCAAGGAGGAGATCGGGATCCAACGGACGCTGCATATCCCCATCTTCTTCCGTCTGGGGTCGCTGGAATATTGCAATAAGCTCGAGGGCAAGTAACTACTGCAGCGAACGCCGGCTGAGGGCCTGCCGGTACGCCTGGATATCGGCTTTTACCCACGTTTCGAGCCGTTTGCGGACTCGGTCGCACGAAGGGTCGGCTAGCAGGTCGTGCTTGAGCGCGCCGTCGCTGACATATCTGTACAGATAGCTGCTTTTACCCGTCTCCTCGTTATAACCCAGCACATAGTTGTCAGCAATGACCTGGTAGACCGCGCCCACCCGATTGATGACGTACCGGTCCGAGTCGGCCACTGTCTTATCCAGCAGGCTGCGCCCAAATCCGGTATAAGCGCCGGTGTATCCCAGCAGATCGAGCACCGTAGGCGCCAGGTCGACCTGACCCGCGACGCAGGGCCGCCAGTCGGCCGTGTCGCGGAGGGGATCGAAAATAAAGATCGGGATAGTGCTGGCCTCAAGCGGATTATAGGGCCCCTTGCCTTGATCGGGATCCAGCCAGTGATCGGCGCAAAATACGAACAGCGTGTTCCGGTACCAGGGTCGGTGGCGAATGCTGTCGAACAGCTGCCGGAAGGCATAGTCGGTATAACTGATGGCCCGCTGCGGAGCCGGCTGAACAGGAACCGCGAAACGCCCCTGCAGATCCGCCGGTATCGTGTAAGGCGGATGCGCCGAAATGGTATAAAAAACGGCCAGGAACGGTTGCGGTTTTTCGGACAAGATGCGTGCGCCGTATTGCAGGAAGGGCCCGTCGAAGATGCCCCAGTTGCCGTCATCATAACGGTCGTCATCAAAGTCTTCTTTCCAATAGCTGTGATCGAGACCTGCCATGCTGGCAAACTTGCCGAACCCGAAGTGGTCCCTCTCCGCTCCCATCAGAAAGTTGGTATTATAACCTTGCGCATCGAGAATATTGCCGATGCTATGCAAGGGTGTATTGGCATAGTCCGAATAATAGAACGGTTCGTCGGTCAGCGCGGGAAGGCCGCCCAGGATCGAGACGATGCCCTGGTTCGAGGTAAAGCCGTTGGCGAACGAGTGTGGAAAGAACAGGCTTTTGCGGAGCAGCGAATCGAAAAAAGGCGTGATCGCTTTTTGCGGGTTCCCGGCCGTGAGGTAGCAGCGGGAAAAGCTTTCGAGTATAAAGACGACGACATTCCGTTTATCGAACCGGCGGGGCGGAGCCGGCGGCGAGGGTCCGAGCAGGTGATTCGTCTGAACGATCCGATCCAGATCGCCGCGCGGGAAATAATGGACGGGCCTCAGCTCGCGCGAGCCGCGAAGACAGGAGTAGAGAAAAGTAAAGCAGCTGTTTTGGGCGATGGGCAGCGCTTCCGGGCAGACGGACAGCAGCGGCGTCGCGGGAATAATGGGTCTGCCGGGAAGTCCGGAAGAGAAGAAGATCAGCAGACCTGCCAGGACCTGCAACAAGAATGTCGTAATGCGGGCGTTGCGTCGCACTCGCACGGCCGGGCCGGGAGTGGCGCCGGTGCTCATAGAACCATCGCGCGGCAGGAAACGGCTGATGCCGGTCAGGAGGACAACGAGAAGGGCGAAGAGCAGTATGAGGGGCCAATAGCTGGTGAAAATGCTCCGAAACGAACCGAGCGAATCGCCAAGCACGAATCCCAGGTCGCGGTTCGCGCGATGACGTCCGAACCGGAAATACCCGATATCGATGCAATTGAGCGCTATAGCAGCGCCGTTGCCGAGGACAAAGCTCCAGGTCGCGACCATGGCGAGCGCACGTCGTACGGTCGCGCGACGGGTCCAGGCCAACAGCATAAGCAGAAGGATCGTGGGGAGGTTGACGAGGAGGAGGGCAACCCAATCCTGCTGGATCCCGCGCGCAATGACGCGGCCGAATGCAGGAAAGGAAAGCGGCGGGAACAGCGTCCGGTTAGTCAACCAGAATAAGATGCGCAGAAAAAGATGCATCAGCAGCAACAGCAGGACTACGGACAGCACCCTTTTTCCGGACCGCCGGTAAGGTTTCAAAACGGGGAAGAAGCCGTTATCCATTCACACAAAATAAAACATTAGTACGTAACAAATGCCCCTATATTTGTCTCCATCTATAGCGATCCCTCCATAAACACCGCCGGCAAACGGTATTATCCTTGTCTTTCGGGTTTGAGGGCGGTAGCCGCCCTTACGGTGCTTTTCACGCATGTCGAGCGGATGCGGCAGCCAATGGGCATGGCCGGGCTGATCGACTTTGCCTTCAACTCTTTTATCGGCGGCCTGGCAGTCACTTTCTTTTTTGTCCTGAGCGGATTCCTGATCACCGCGTTGCTGCTTGCCGAAAAGTCGCGGCTGGGAACCATCCGGTTGAAACGATTTCTTGTCAACCGGGCGTTGCGCATCTGGCCGCTGTATTATCTCTCGCTGGTGGCCGGCTATGCGATCTCTATTTTCCTGCTCAGGGAAACCGGATCCGACCCGTTGCGCAACGGGTTGTTGATGAATCTCGTGTTGTTGCCCAATTTCGCTTTCGCGCTGGGTCTTTTGCCGGATATCCTGATCCAGCTGTGGTCCGTCGGCACGGAGGAGCAGTTCTATTTTGCCTGGCCCTTCCTGATCCGTCGCTTTTCGGAAGCAAAGCTGACCCGGCTGTTCATTGCCGTTATTTTCATCTGGCTGGCGGCACGGGGTATGGTCCGCGTCGTCGGTGGAAAGGACAGCTGGCTCAACGTCCTGCTTTTCCGCACCAGGATCGATTGCATGGCCGTAGGCGGTCTTGCCGCGCTGTTGCTGTACTTTCGGGAGCGATCGGAAGGATGGTGGTCGGATCTCCACCTTTGGTTGCTTCAGCGGCGGGCGGGTTGGATCGCGGCCGGCGTATTCATTTTCCTGTTGTGGGTCAGCTACCGGTACGACGTCAGTCTTTATCAGCTGTACGCCGGGTTGTCCGCGATCCTGATCCTCAGGGTGATCCATATCCCCAGGGGCGCGGCATGGCTCGAGTCCGGTCTGATGCGGTATCTGGGTAAGATCTCCTACGGCATTTACCTGCTTCAGCATTTTATCATCTTCCTGCTGTTCGAAGGATGGCTGAAAAATGCAAACGAATTGTTTCCGGGGTTACCGGCCGGCAGCCGGCTTGCGGGGATCCTGGTCTTCCTGGTGACCGCGCTGCTGACGGTGGGACTGGCCTCGGTCAGCTACCGGTTTTACGAGCTGCGTTTCCTGAAACGAAAATATTAAACGGCGGATACTTTTTTGCCGCTGAGCACTTTTTTCACCGCAGCCACGATCTTTCTGCCTTTCTCTTCCGTCTGTTCATCCGTCCATAAGAGCCCGATGGCCGTGGAGATGCAACGGCTCATGATCCGGTCGCTTGCAGCGAAGGAGGCCTGGCCGAGCGCGAGCAAAGCCTGTCTTTGCGGTTCGGACAGCGGGTTGAGTGTTGCCGCATTGCGGAGATGGTCCCATTTGCGGATATAATGCCAGTTGTTGTCGTACCAGTAAAAATTCCCCGCCAGTATGCCCTGTTGCCGCAGCTCGCCAACCACTTCGCGGGTCAGGTCTTCGGTCGGCAGGAACCAGCTTAGGAAACTGCAGATATCGCCCTCTGGATCCGGGATCGTCCGGAACCCGATCTCCGGAACTTCGGCCAGCATGGCTTTGAGCCTCGTATGCGCCTTGCGCTGGATGGCCACAAACTCTTCCAGACGGCGCACCTGCGCCAGACCAATGGCTGCATGCAGTTCGGAGATGCGGAAATTGTATCCGATATAGGGATGGAGATCGGCCCCGCGGTCCACGCCTTTATGGTCATGTCCATGGTCCGAATAGGCATCCAGTTTGACATAGAGCTTCTCGTCGTTCGTGACGATGGCCCCGCCTTCCGCGCAGGTGACGATCTTTACGAAATCGAACGAAAATGTTCCGGCGTCACCGATCGTACCGAGGGCTTTGCCTTTATAACGACCGCCGAAGCTCTGACACGCGTCTTCGAGAAGGATGAGCCGGTGTTCCCTGCAGATCTGGACGAGGGCGTCGAGGTCGGCCATGGCGCCGCACATATGAACGGGCATGACGCATTTGGTACGCGGTGTGATCGCGCGGCGGACCGCCGCGGGATCCAATGTCAGTGTTTCATCCACGTCTACCAGTACCGGGATCGCGCCGACGCTGAGTACGCATTCGAAACTCGCCACGAACGTAAAAACGGGCATGATCACTTCATCGCCCGATCCGATTCCCAGGGCCGCAAAAGCGGTAGTGAGTGCCGCCGTACCGCTGCTCACCAGTTGTGTATACCCGCAACCGAGTTTGTCGCTGATGGCGGCCTCCAGTTCCTTTGCTTTCCAGACGCCTTTGCGAGGGCCGTCGAAACCATAGCGCATCAGGACGCCGGTTTCCAGTACATCGTTGACCTCTTTTCTTTCCAGGGGACCGAATAGTTCAAAGCCGGGCATAATAGTTAATGATTTATTACGATTTCAATGGCCAAAGTTAGAGAAAACGATCGGAACCGGCGGACTTTCCACGTTGGTCCGGCTCACAGCAGTCACGAAGTAATAATGGACCGGTCCTCCTTTTTGCTCGACGGGTCCGGGATGGATGGTGAAACCGGCTACCGGATCGTAGGGGATGAACTCGAAGACATGCGAGGAATCGATATCGATCTTCGCCGAATCGGACTGATAGATCGCGAATCCTCGCAGCGAGTCGCTTTGCGAGCCTTTGGAAAGCCAGGCCGTGGCGGAAAGTCCCCTGGGATCGTACTCCAGGTGGGTCATCGGGGCCTTGGGTTTGGTGGAATCGATCCATGGCATCGGCGGAATCAGCGCGGGATAATTGTAATAGCTGTTCCGCAGGCTATCGCACCACCCATAGGGGTTGTTTTCGAAGGATTTGCTGCTGAAATAAACGGCGCCCTGAACGGTAGGATAGGTGCGTAGCGCGCTGACCTCTCTCGGCAGCAGGGTCGGATCGCGCCAGGCAGCGTTGGAACCGGCACGGTAAATACCGAGCCCGATGTAGCATTGTCTGCCATAACTGTGACGCGCCCACCAATCGAGCAGCACGCCATACGGCGCGTGCGGTTGCGTAAACTCGAAATAGATCTGCGGAACGACATAATCGACCCAACCCTGCTTCAACCACAGGAGGACATCTGCATATAGGTTGTCGTAGTCGGTCTGGCCGCCATGGGTATCGCTGCCTTCGGGGTCTTTGTTGCTGTTCCGCCAGATGGCGAAAGGGCTGACGCCGAACTTGACCCAGGGTTTTTCCTGCTTGATGGCCTGGCTGATCTGCAGGATAATGGAGTCCACATTGCTGCGGCGCCAATCGCCTTTCGAGAGACTGCATTCGCAGTGGTCGTAGCTGGGACCGTCGGGGAAGTCTTTTCCGGGCGGGCCGTTCTCGACGATGTCATAGGGATAGAAGTAGTCGTCCATGTGAATGCCATCGACATCGTACCGGTGAACGATGTCGCGGACCACCTTTGTGACGAATTCCTGTACTTCCTTTTTGCCGGGGTCGAAATAGAGCGTATTCTGAAAGCGGACGAACCAGTCGGGATGCTGCCGGGTAATGTGGTCTGCCGCGATAGAAGACTTGCCGATGGTCTTGACCGCGCGATAGGGATTGATCCAGGCATGGAATTCCATGCCGCGCCGATGTGTCTCCTCGATCATGAACTCCAATGGATCATAATAAGGGGAAGGCGGCTGACCCTGAACGCCGGTGAGCCATTCGCTCCAGGGTTCATAAGGAGAAGGATAAAAGGCGTCAGCGGCCGGTCGTATCTGGACGACCACCGCATTGAAGCCATTCCGTTTGTGCATGTCCAGCAAACGGGTGAACTCTACTTTCTGGCTATCGACGGGCAGACCTTTTTGCGAGGGCCAGTCGATATTCTCGACCGAGGCCACCCAGACGGCGCGGAACTCATACTTTGGCTGGGCAGGCAGCAGGCCATGGCTGGCGGAACTGTCGCTGTTGGCGCCGGCCGCATTGACGACGCCGGTCACCTGACTGTACAAAAGGCCGGGGAGGAACAGGGTACAGACGGTAAGTAGCAGGAACGGGTATTTTCCGCGAATTATCACTTTTTCCAAAGCCATGAACGAAATTAACAAAAAACATCATCGGAAGACCCCCGGCGTTTGCCGCACGAGCATAAAAATTGTGTAAATGTGGTGCGCCTCGTGCAGGAGAAAGAATTCCGTCCATTGAATGACGGTCATCGGTCCGAAGCGCGGGTGCGTTCCGGTGCGAAGCAGACGATCTTCGCTCATCCCTGTCAGTGCATGGTAAAGGGCCGCCCGCTTGTCGGTCATGTCCTCGAACAGCGATTGCAGTGATCTTTGCAGATAGGCGGGGAACTCCGGATCGGTCTCCGCCTTATACCGGCCGAAAGCCGGTGACTCTTCTTTTCGGATCGTTTCAAGACGATGCAGGAACACCGGCTGATAACAGGCCATGTGCGCGATATTTTCAAAAACGCTCCATTTTTCCGGATCCGGCCGTCGTTTCAGCACCTCTTCGGAGTGGTCTCCGATGAGCTCGCGGATCGTCCGGTGCTGAAATTCGAGACGGGTCCTGGCGGAGGATGATATTGGCATAGGATCGAGTGATGTGCCGGAGGCGCCCCGGCCGCCGGCGGTTAGGACATTCGCATATTTTTAGTCGCCCCAAACCTTCGTTCCTTCGCTGCAGTTCGCGCAGATGTCGATATTTTTCCGGCTTTGCAACACCTGGCGGCGGAACTGCACGTAGCGGTCGTCGTGCCAGACCTGGCGGAACGGCTTTCCTTTCAGGTCGCCCAGCGGATGTTGCGCATCTTTATCGAAACAACAGGGGACCACGAGCCCGTCCCACGTGATGACCGTCGTATGCCATAGACGCCAGCAATGATTCTCCAGGCCGTTCTTGAACAGGTAAGTCCCATCCTTGTTCAGCCGGTAGCGGCTGTATTTTTCGTTCCGGGGAATCAAACCGTTGGGATCGTTCCGGTAATCGTAGACCTGCGCCGTCTTGAAACGTACCTGGTCGACGCCGATCTCTTTGGCCAGGCGCCGGATATCATTCAGTTGGTGCTCGTTAGGCCGGACGACGAGAAACTGGAAGAAGACGAACGGCTTCTTGCTTTTCAGTTCTCTTTTCCACCTGACGATATTGCGCGCCCCCTCCAGCACCTTGTCGAGTCTTCCGCCGACGCGATATTGTTCGTAGACATCCTGTGACGTACCGTCGATCGAGATGATGAGCCGGTCCAGCCCGCTCTCCACCGTTCTCCTGGCGTTGCGGTCGTTGAGATAGTGCGCGTTCGTGGAAGTCGCGGTATAGATGCCCCTGGAAGACGCATAGCCAACCATATCGAGAAAAGAAGGATTCAGGTATGGCTCGCCTTGAAAATAAAAGATCAGGTAGAGCAGATCGCCGGACAACTGGTCGATCGTCTGCCGGAAAAACCCGTCCTCCAGCATACCCGTGGGCCGGGTGAACGCGCGCAACCCGCTGGGGCACTCCGGGCACCGAAGGTTGCAGGAGGTCGTTGGCTCGAACGACAAAGAGATCGGATAACCCCATTGCACGGCTCTTTTGGTCCACTTGCTGACGTAATAGCTGCCGAGGACCTTCATCCCGTTAAAAATGCGCCGCGGGGTGAGTTTGGAAAGAAGATTGATGGTATCGTTGCGGTTAAAATCGGGCATGGAAGTATAAAAATACTAATTATGTTTGTACCATCCTGCTGGCTGGAATCCAGCCGTGCCCAAACAACTTATGGCGAGATCGAAGAAAAACAATTTGTGGAAGATCCTATTAATCTCTCTGGGCGGTGCAGTGCTGATCATGCTTGGGTTCACCGCCTATGACTGGTGGCTCGAAAGAAGGGCCCATTTTGTCCGGTATAGCGCGTTCGGCATCGACATTCCCGTCAACTATACCATCCATGGCATCGATGTCTCGAAATACCAGAATATCGTCGACTGGGTATCGGTCCGGGACATGAAAGTCGGGGACGTGCAGATGAGCTTTGTTTTCATCAAGGCGACCGAGGGCCTGGATGACGAGGATGCATTTTTCCGTCGCAACTGGAAAAAGGTCAAGGATGCCGGTCTGGCGAGAGGCGCGTATCATTTTTTCCTGGCGACCAGGAGCGGCAAGGCGCAGGCCGAGAATTTCATCAATTCGGTGGAGCTGGCCCCGGGCGATCTGCCGCCGGTGCTCGATATAGAACAGACCTACGGTGTGCCTTCCGACAAGCTGCGCGAAAGGGCGAAGGAGTGGCTCCAGACGGTACAGGACTATTATCATGTGCAGCCCATCATCTATACCAATGTGGATTTTTACAAACAATACCTGAAAGACGATTTTGACGCATACCCCTTGTGGATCGCGCACTATCTCCGGAAGGAAAGACCGGATATCTACCGGACCTGGGCATTTTGGCAGCACAGTGAAGCGGGCAGGGTGAACGGCATCCTGACCAGGGTGGACTTCGATGTGTTCAACGGGGACAGTACGGAATTCAGGAGATTGCTGATCAATTAACGGCCCTCTTCCAATTCCCGGAGCATCGCACGCAGCCTTTCGGTATGTCTCCCATACAATTTATTCACATACCATTTATTGAGATAAAAGAGCCCGACCGAAAAGGGAAGCAATAGGGTCAACAGGGCTACCGGCTGAAACCACCAGTGGAGCGGGAAGCCCTTTGCCTGTATGGCGTCGCGAAAGGTTGCCCACGCCACCACCAGGGCAATCAGGATCACTAGCGTACCGGACCAGACATAGAACCGGATATATTTCCGAAGCGCTTCGACCTGGCCCGCCAGGTTGGACCGCACCTCGCAGGTTACGCATTGCATCCTGACGAGCAATCGGTCTTTCCGATAGTAGTAGACGGCGTAAAAGCACAGGACGGCGAAGAGGAACAAAGAGATCTTCGAGAGCCGGCCGTCGAAGAGGGTCAGATAGGCGATGATGGTCGGGGTATAAGTGATGACCATGAGGAACGCTTCCACCCGGAGATTGCGACGCATGCGGGCGATGGGACCGCGGGACCTCGTCCGCAGCAGCAGGGAGAGCGCCTCGGTATCGGCGGCCTGAACCGGCGTCCGCTGCTCTTTCCAGATGGTTTTCAGGTTATCTAACTCCATATGCGGTCTCCTTCGTCATTTTGCGTAATTTTTCCTTGATCCTGTTCATTTTTACGCGAAGATTGTTTTGCGAAATGCCCAGGATCTCTTCCATTTCCTGGTAGCTTTTGTCCTCGAGATAGAGCATGGTTAGCGCCTTTTCGACTTCCGTCAGGCGGTCAATTGCGGCGTACAGCTGTTGCAATTGTTCGGCCTTGTCGCTGGCATACTGCAGGTCCTGTAACGGGATAGACAGTTGTTCGGGATCGGGGGCGGGTCCGTGCCTGCGTTGTTTTCGCAGATCCGAGATGGCCGTATTCAACGCGATCCGGTAAAGCCAGGTGCTGAACCGGGCCTCGCCGCGGAAAGACGGATATGAACGCCACAGCTGGATGACGATCTCCTGGAACAGGTCTTGCCGGTCGGGATCGGTGGCGCCATACATCCTGCATATCTTATACAGGATATTGCGGTTGGCGTTGACCAGTTCGATAAAGGTATCCTGTGGACCTGGGGTGGACAAGATGAAAGTGTTAGCTATGGCGGTTAGTCGTCCGAAGGGCGAAAATATTACAGCGGAAAAATCAATTCACGGGGAGAACTTTCATGCCGAAGATGCCCTGCTGCTGAACGACGCGAACATTCACGAGACCGCGGATGCCGGCATAGTCGCGCGCGCTGCTGAATACATAGGCTTCGGGTTGTTCGACGATCCGCTCGCGGACCGGGTTCTCATGAATATGCGCGATGCGGTCGAGCAGGCCGCGCGGTTGCTGGTTGTCGATCCGGAGAGGGCTGCTGCAGTTTTGCCAAAGATGGAACTTCTCTATCCGGCGAAGGGGCTTGCCGTAATCTTCGAAATGACGCATCATCCATTCCCTGCGGAAATCCATCTCCATCTCTATCGTTTTGAGAATGATGGGAGTAGTATATTTCTTGAAGTCCCTTTCAAAATAGGCCGGGGCACTGGCCTCCCTGGTCCGCACGATCATGTGCAGATGACTGGTCATCAGGCACCAGGAATAGACGACCAGGCCCTGGGTCTCGATGAAATAGTTGAGCGCGTCGGCGATCGCCTGTTTATAGGCCGGTCGTACGAATACGTCTATTTTGTCCACCGTATTGAGCGTCAGGAAGTAGGAGGAATCGACAGGCAGGATCGGCTTCTCGTGCGAAAGCATGATCAATTATTTTGGTGACAAAATAATGTACGGCGAACGGCTATGGGAAGGGAATGCTTTTAAAGTTACAACAATCCTCCAGATTGGTTTGCAAACTTGTCATCTTTTTTCTCCCCGGCCTGACTATATTTCCGCACGGGTTTAATTGATATTGGCCGGGAAGGAAGCGATGAGCCCTCCCCTGGCGGACAACTTTACCCGCTGATGCGGGTAAGCGCTGCAATAGACGTAATGCCGCGGGTCATCGATCCAGCCTGCCTTCAGCAGCCGCTCGATGGGTGAGGGCACCGGCTTGTCTTTTTTGATGACCTTTTCCAGGTCGACCGGCTGGTTGCCGAATTGCCAGAAATGGTGTTCGGAGTCGTGCTGGTATCGGTTGGCATATGTTTGGAACAAACGCATCAACCAATCCTTCCGGTTTTCGTCTGAATGTTCGGAGATGGCGCGCAGGATCTGTTTTGCCGAATAGCTCTTGAAATCCCGAAGCACTTTCGGCAGATTGCTTTTACCTTCTTCCACGTCAGCTATCATGTACAGCCGGCTGGGCAGGATGGCGTACTCGTATACCCGTAACCGTTTGTTCTCGATGCTGTAGTTCAGATTGTCCACGAGCAGATCGCAATATTCACGGCGGGTAAACACGTCGATCCCGCCGACCACGGTAAGGGTTACAAAATACAATGCCTGCGGCTGTACTTTGTATAGTTGGGTCATGCGAAAAAGATAGCAAAACTTTGTCAAACCCAATAACTACTTCCTTATTATCAGTCTGTTATAAGGATATATTTTATTCAGTCGTGGGAAAAAACGAACCCTTTTTCCCACGCGGAGAAAGTTTCCGGCACGGGGATGCTTTCCATCATCGTCTCAATCGACGATCCTCAGTTTTGCGAAGTTGAGCATGATCTTTTTCTCACCGTTATATTGGAACTTAACGGTGGCGATCGGGTTATGTGTGGACCCTTCCATACCGATGACTTCTCCAAAACCGAATTTCTGGTGTTCTACTTTTTGTCCCACCTGTAATCCGGAAGTATCGCTGGCGACGAAATCGGGCGAAGGCCTGTGCTCTATCGTTTTCATATAGGGTTTCGGCGGAATATAGGAGGGCCTCGTCTCTTTCTTTGACGGAGGCGGGCCGTATCTTTTTTCAGCCTGATCCGCCGAAGTGCCGAAACCGCCGCCGTGCATGCGATCGTAAGCGGAGCCGGAAGGTCCGCCGCCGAAACCCTGGTTGCGCAGGCCGCCGCCCGCAAAACTGCGGTCCAGGTATTCGGATGGTATCTCCTCGATGAACCGGCTGGGTTCGTTCTGGACCAGGTTACCGAACCGGTAGCGGGTGTTTGCGTAGGTGATCCAGAGCCGTTGTTTGGCGCGGGTGATCACTACGTAGAAAAGTCTTCGTTCCTCCTCCAGTTCTTCGCGCGTATTGATGGCCATCGCATTGGGGAAAAGCATCTCTTCCAGACCGGCCGCGAATACGCAGGAGAATTCCAGGCCTTTCGCCGCATGGATGGTCATCATCTTGACCGTATCGGCATTGGGATCTTTTTCATCAGCATCGGTAAGGAGCGTGATCTGTTGCAGATAGTTGCCCAATCCCTTGGTCTCGGCTTCGAGGACGCCATCCTCATCCGGCCGCTCGGTAAACTCCTTGATGGAGTTGAGGAGTTCCTGGATGTTCTCGTACCGGGCGACCCCTTCGGTGCTCTTGTCATTGAACAGTTCCTTCACCAAATTCGTTTGTTTGCCGACATGCGCGGCAACCTCATATGCATTTTTCGCCGCCAGCATGGACTTAAAGCTGCGGATCATCAATACGAAATTATCCACTGCCTCCAGCGTGCCCGCGCGGAACCCGAATTCCGAAGCCCGCTCGATCACTTCCCACAGCGAAATGTCGTTCTCGTTGGCCGCCAGTACCGCCTTGTCGATGGAGGTCTTGCCGATCCCACGTGCCGGATAGTTGATGATCCGTTTCAGCGATTCCTCGTCGCGCGGGTTCACGATGACACGCAGATAGGCGATGAAGTCCTTGATCTCCTTCCGCTGGTAAAAGCTGATACCGCCGTACATCGTGTACGGGATGCCCATGCGGCGAAGGCTTTCTTCGAACGCACGGCTTTGCGCATTCGTCCGGTATAATATGGCGAAATCCCGGTTATTGTAATGATTGCGCAGACGTTGTTCCTGGATCGTATCGGCGACGAACCGGCCTTCGTCGTTGTCGGTCATGAGACGCACGAGCCGGATCTTCTCGCCGGTCGCATTGTCTGTCCATAGGTTTTTCGGTATCTGGCCCTTGTTGTTGCGGATAACTTCGTTGGCGACGTTCAGGATGCTCTGGGTGCTGCGGTAATTCTGCTCCAGCTTGACAACCTTCACGTCCTCGTAGTCTTTCTGGAATTGGAGGAT
Organism: Puia sp.; assembly: GCA_035545215.1. Lineage (GTDB taxonomy): Bacteria > Bacteroidota > Bacteroidia > Chitinophagales > Chitinophagaceae > Puia. The sequence goes on along the minus strand of DASZYU010000200.1, from coordinate 19,702 downwards.
ATTCTCGATCGTCGCGCCGCGGAAGCTGTAGATGCTTTGGGCATCGTCCCCCACCACGCATACGTTCTCATGCGCAGCGCCGAGCAATTTTATGATCTCGTATTGCGCGGGGTTGGTATCCTGGTACTCGTCGATCAGGATGTATTTGAACTTATGCTGGAACTTATGAAGCGCTTCCGGATAGTTCTTCAGCAATTCGTACATCTTCATCAGCAAATCGTCAAAATCCATCGCCTGATTCTTGAAACATCGTTTCGCGTATGCCTCGTAGATTTGCGCGATGGCCGGTCTGTTGGCGCGCATGTCTTCCTGCTGGATCGCATAGTCGCCCGCATATTCCGCCGGTCCGACGAGGGCGTTCTTGGCCTGCGAGATGCGGTTGTAGACCATGTTCGGCTTGTAATGCTTGTCGTCGAGGTTTAACTCATTGATAACCGTTTTTAGCACGCTTTTCGCATCATCCGTATCGTAGATCGTGAAATTCGCGGGATAGCCCAGCCGATGCGCCTCGCCGCGCAAGATCCGTGCGAAAACGCTATGAAAAGTACCTATATACAGGTTGCGTGCGCTGGTGTCGCCGAGTATCTTTTCCACCCTCTCCTTCATTTCTTTGGCCGCTTTATTGGTAAAGGTCAGGGCAAGGATATTGAACGCGTCGACGCCATTGGCCAGCAGGTGGGCGATACGCGTCGTCAGGACCTTGGTTTTGCCGCTTCCGGCGCCGGCCACGATCATGATCGGACCATCCACATGCAACACCGCTTCCTTCTGCCGATCGTTCAATTCACTGATATAATCTCGCATGTTGCGAAGTTACTTAAATCCATGTAAGTTTGTCCTTATCTTTTATCTATGGAACCGGACCGCATCCTTCTCAAAACCTTCCTTTCCACCATGCAGGACACACTGCACTCCCGGCGAAGCAGCGGTTGCATCCGACGCAGCGGGACCCGCGTATCCACCCGACGATCGCACAGTTGATCACCGGGATGACCAAACCGGACAGGACGCGCCGGTCACAGGACCTTTACGATGTCATCGCCGCACAGCAGCCGGACCGTATGGTAAATGAACAAATCGCCAACGGGTACAGACCTGTAGGTCAGGAGCCGCGTTGAGCGCCGCCCGTAAAGCGCGTATTCTTCACGGCGCCCTTGCTGGTCTTTCCTTTTCCGGCGGGGAAACCGGGGATATTGCTCTTGGGGGCGGCAGGTTGTTTGTTGTCCTTTTTCTTTTTATTATTGGGAATGAGTGCCATAGAATAATTTTTTTATAAGAACGTTAAACCGAAAATACTATTTTCCGGGCAAACAATATGTCTAAAGAACTCTATTTCGACATTCACGGAGTGGACAGCGGGGGTAGTCTTTACCGCGTGCCGGAGGCCAATGGCGAGGTGGCCTTTCTTTATAACCACAGCCTGACGGATCCCGCGACCGGCGAGGTGGAGGTTTTCGATACCTGGTTTATAAGCTTCGAAGCATTTTGGAAGCGATTGACCGAAGATAAGCAATGGTACTACAGACATCCGTTATTTGTGCATCCGGAACAGCGGGAATTCGTGCGTCAAAAGCTGAAAGATGTGAACTGGGGCATCTATCCGGATAAAAAGTGGCAGGAGAGTCACCAGCGGCAGTGGAAGAAGGTGTTGACCGATCCCACCACCTATTACAGACCGTAAGGCTGTCCTTGCGGTCGTCGGGTGCCCGACGGTTAGGCCTCGTAGAACTCCTCCCCGTATACATCGATGAGCGGTTGGCCCATGCGCTGCAGGTACTCATTGCATTGCTGCAGGAGGCGGGGTGAAGCGTTGGAGGAATAATAGTCTCCCCTGTACCAATAGCTGAACAGGGGCTGCAGCGGCAACTGTTCCTCGCGTTGTTCCTGCAGGATCATCCAGTACAGACGACCGATCTCGTTGTCCGGAAGATGGTTGAAGACTCCGCTGTTGAGCAGTTCGCGCGTCAGATCCACCAATGGATTTGCCATAATAGCTGCTGTTTATTTGTAAGTTCCTGCAAATATGTTACCATACTGTGAAGCTTGTGTTATCCTAATGTGACGAGGGCGGATTGTGGATTGCCTGTGTATAGCCGCGATCAGGTCTTCAGCGCTTTGGGCCCCGCTCCCGTCTTTCGCGCCCAGCGGGACAATTCTGTATTATTGTCCGACAACAGCGTGAGGACACCGTTTCTCAGACGATAATGCCCCGCACTACGAAGGCTTTTCATGAACGCCGCCTCGTTGTAACCCGGACAGGCCATCTTAGTCTGGACGATCTTCTCGCTGAACGAAAGACTGCTGTCTTTGCCGCTGAACCAGAAATCGCCGCGCATGCTATTGCAGCCGGTGTTGCCCGTAAAATGTGATTTCGCGAGATCCAGGTCGAGCCAGGGGGTCTTGCCCGAAGCGGTGTCCGACGCCAGCACCGGCTGAAGCCACCAAACGCCGCCGAGCGTAGTCGTATCTTTTGGGGTCGGGGTCATTTTTGACGGGGCGCCCGGGTCGGTTTTTGCAGGCGAGTCACGCGCATGGTCAATGGGAGACCTCGTGCTCGGCGCTTCCGTCGGCGATTGACAGGCGAAGAGCGAAAAGCAAATGACGGCAAAACATTTCATGAAATAAGGCTTTAATCAAAAAGAGGGACCAAAACTGTGCCAGCGGTGTTGAGGAACAAATTCCCCGGCGGAAAAACACGGGGCACGGTATCACTGCGCCGAGCTGTGAACGTGCTGGAGGATCACGCGATAAAGTTCGTCTGGGCTGAAGGGTTTCACGATGACGTCGTTGAGGCCCGCGGCGAGGGCCTCGTCCTCCACCTCCCTGGGCGTGCTTGCCGTCAGCGCGATGATCGGCAGCGTCTCGCCTTTCCGGCGAAGCAGGATGGTGGCTTCATAGCCGTCCATCACCGGCATATGCAGGTCCATCAGCACCACTTGATGACGGCTGGAATCCAGCCGTTCGATGGCCTCGACGCCATTGGTGGCTACCTCGACGATCGCGCCGTTGTTCTCGAGCATGGTCTGGGCTACCAGTACATTGAGCGGGTTGTCTTCCACGAGCAGAATGGAGATATTGCGGAGCAGCGGACCCTGGCCTTCGGTAGGAGCCGCCTTCCCGGGGTCGTTCTTCATACCCGTATCGATCGGGAAGGTCTGCGTGAAATAGAAACAGGACCCTTTGCCCGGTTCGCTTTGCAGGTGAAGCGTGACCCCCTGCAGTCCGAGTATCTTCTTCGAGATGGCAAGGCCCAGGCCCGTACCGCCGTAACTGCGCGAAGTGGAGGAGTCCGCCTGCGTGAACCGATCGAAGATCAGCGATTGCTTTTCCTTCGGAATGCCAATCCCGGTATCTTCCACCCTTACCGTAACGGTCATGGCATCCGGCAGTACGGAGTCAACGGTGATGGATAGCCGGACAAAACCCTCTTTGGTGAACTTGATCGCGTTGTGCACGAGATTGTTCATCACCTGCCCCGTCCGTGTAGGATCGCCGACCAGCACCCGGTTCAGCCTGGCATCGCCGGCGAGTTGCAGCACGATGCCCTTTTCATCGGCGGTATTCTTCAAACCGGCGACGATGTTGGAGGCGATCGCGCCGAGGTCCATCGGGATATTTTCGAAAATGATCTTCCCTTCTTCGATCTTGTTGTAGTCGAGTATATTGTTGACGATCGAAAGCAGGTTGTTCGCGGAGAAAAGCAATACGCCCAGGTCCTCTTCCTGGTCCTGTCTGGGTTTGTTGTGCAGGAGCAGGTGCGTCATACCGATTACCGCGTTCAACGGCGTCCTGATCTCATGCGACATCGTGGAAAGGAACTCGGATTTTGCCCGAAGGCCCTGTTGCGCGAGGTAGGTCGCCTGCCGGAAGCTGTGCGCGAAGCGGTGCGACAGGGCCAGCGATTGCAAAAAGAAAAAGGCGATATAGCAGACGAAGAGGATTACCCTGGTGTCGGGAATAAAACCGAAATAATGCAGGTTGTTAAGGAGGAAGACGAACAACATGACGCCCGCGCTCGCGAGCGCGAAAGCCGAGCCGCTGCGCCGTTTGCGCGCGGCGCGCAGAAAGACATAGGCGGCGTAGGCGATGCAAAAGAACATGACCGCCAGGAACACGACCAGCGCGCGGGTGAAAATAAGCGTCGGCGTGAAAAGGATCATGGCCGTGTAGAAAAGGCAAAAGCCGACCATCCCGCGCATCAGCCACCGGTGCGAGTCTTCGGGGTAGAGGCTTTGGGTATAGAGGGTGAACAGCAGGATTCCGATGGAAAGCGTGAGGTATTCGAGCCGGATGGTGATAAACCAGTTGGTGGCTGAAAAAAGGGCGTGGAGCGCATAATGGCTCGTGCCTACCATGCGGTAACTGTAAAGGATGCAGAACAATGCGAAATAGAGGATGGGCTTATCCCTGCGCGCGAAAATGTAGAGCGCCAGGAAAAAGAGGCCACCCATGAACAGACACCCTGCCAGCATGAAATCATACGCGGCATCCTGGTTCTTTTTGAGGAACAGTTCGTCCTTGTCGCCGATGATCAGGCTTTTATAGGGTCCTCCTCGGGCGTGCCAGAAGTTCGCGACCTGGAGAACGAGCACGAGTGTATCGCGTTCGCCGGGCGGAAGGGCGATATTGCGGGTGACCCAAAACGGCGTGCCGGCATCGCGCGTCGTCGCCGGCTGTCCGTTCTGCGTCTGCACGACGCCATTGACATATAATTTCAGCGAGCAATAGGCATCGGGGACCTCCATGCCCAGCCGCGGCCGTTTGGCCGGAAGCAGGACGGTGAGGGTGTAGGTCGCATAGCCCTGGGCCGGTATTTTCTTACCGTTGAGGCGCAGGTCGTTCCAAAGAACGGGGAATGGAACATAGTCGGGCATCGGGGCTGCGGGTCCGGAAAGGCTGTCCGGGGTCAGCAGCCTGCCCCAATAGAACCCCCATTCGCCATTGATTGTGAACGATTTATCGAATAAATTCTCTTGCCTGAGGTCGATGACGCCTCTTTTGGCAGTTGGAATTGGATCGTCTCCGGCGCACGAAGTAAGCCACAGAAAGAGCCCCACCACAATAAAAAAGATTCTGGGCATGCGATAAAACGAAAAAACGGCCCGCATAGTGCGGGCCGTCCATCGATTTGAAAGAGTAATTTATTTCTTCTCCAGCAGCTTGAAGAACTGATCCAGCTGCGGCAGGATCACAATCCGGGTCCGGCGGTTGGCCGCACGGCCTTCTTCGGTGTCATTGCTGGCTACGGGAACATATTCCCCGCGGCCTGCAGCGGTGATATGGGCCGGATCGAGGCCATATTGTTTTTGCAGGATGCGGACAACGGAGGTAGCGCGCTTGACACTGAGATCCCAGTTGTCTTCGAGGTTCGGGCGAACGAACCGCTTGTTGTCGGTATGGCCTTCGACCATGAACTCGATATCGGGCTGAGCCTTGAGCACGGTAGCGACCTTACCCAACACGGTCTTTGCCGCCTCGGTCACCGTCCAGCTACCGCTCTTGAACAGCAGTTTGTCGGAGATGTCGATGTAGATGACGCCCTTGTCGACTTTGATGTTGATGTCTTTGTCATCCATATTGCCGATGGCGCCCTTCAGGTTCATCACGAGGGCCATGTTCAGCGAATCTTTATGTGCCAGTTCGTTCTGGAGATTCTGGATGTAGGTGTCTTTAGCCCCGATGTTGTCCAAAGATTTTTTGATGCTTTCCGCCTGCGAATTCGAAATGACGGAGAGGTCCTGGAGTTGCTTGAGGGTGGCGTCGTGGTTTTGTTTCAGGAAGTCGATCTGTTTGTTCAGCGCGTCGATCTGATTCTGAAGCGCGGTCCGCTGGTTGGCGTCCTGGGAAGTGAGGTCATTGCAGTTCTTGAGATCGCCGGCCAGCTTGGCATTGGCAGCGGTTAAGGAGTCGATCTTCGCCTGGGCGGCTTTGAACTTTTTCTGACTGACGCAGGAGAATAGGAAGACGGGGAAAGCTGCAAAAAGTAATGTTTGTTTAAGCTTCATAGTAATATTTTTTTTTTAAAAATATACCTTCTGCGGCGCGTGTTACGGTGCGACCTGAGAAGAATAATGGACCAAAGATAATTCAACAAACCAGAAAAGCTAATCCGATTTGGCAAAAAATAGACCAATATGATGCCAAACTCGCCGGCCAGCGTGTATTTACCGAAGGTATATCTTGTGTTGAAGGGCGTGAAACGCCCGTCCATGGCGGAATTGCGACAAATTCAACGGACCCGCGCGATCGGACAAACCGGGCGTTTACTGGCCAACGGGGAGGACTGCGCGATGCCGCAACGACCGCTGTTCCGTCAGAGCCACCGGAAAGAGACGCGGATGAACGGGGTCGTGTGATTCCCCGTGATATAGCCGCCAGGCTCTACCAGGAACCGGCCGTTCATCAGCTGCAGACTGCCGAACGTAACCACGTAGGTTTTCCTGGGGACAAAGCTGCCTTCGCGATGGACGAACCAGCCGAATGAAAAATTGGTCCACAGACCGGCCGGTCTCAGCGTAGTAGGGTCGAGGTGATCATAGGAATAGCTGATCGAGATGATATCATTGACATAATCATGCGCATGGCCGTTCGAATCGTTCGCAAACAGGACGAAGCCGCTATACCGGATGCCGATCGTATGGATATCGAAACGATGATGGAGAACGAAGTTGTCGCCTATTGCGCCGGAGGACGCGAATAAATTCCGGTAGTTCTGGACCCCAACCAGACCATAGGTCTCGGAGAAATCTAGACTGTGCCAATTGCCATACATACCTTCCTTTTTGATCGTCACGGTCGGGTCGATCGCCAGATAACCGCTGCCGTTGGCATCATCTTTATACCGATGCCTGGTCGCCGGATCTGCCTCTTTCATTTTATTGTTTAACCCGCTGGCCACCAGGCTTTGCAGCTGGTCATACCGGTTGATGACGAGGGTGAGCCGGTTGTATCGTAACGGAAGATAGCTTTTCCGCGACGCCGGCGGGGCCAGCAACAGGATGTGGATGGTGTCCTGCCGTGTCCGGAGCAGCGAAGGCTGGTCGTCTCCCAAAAGATAGGCGCCGCCGTTCGGCCTTGTCTCGCGGATCCGGACGAATTTCCTGCCCGCGGTATCGATGAGGTAATCGATCCGTTTGCCGGAGACGGGGTCCGCGAGCGAGTCCCGCAACGGTTTCACATCGTCGAGGAAGACGAGGAGCAACGAGTCGACGTTCAAATACCGGGACATCTGCGAGTGATCGGCCAGTTCCAGTTCCATAAAATTCCCTTTGCCCAGGTCGAAATGCCAGGCATCCGCAATCGAAAAATAAGGCAGGTCGAAGAACTTGTTGGCCGGCGGAGCGGGGCTGTCGGGCGGCCATTGGGCAAAAAGCGTTCCTGTGGCGCCCAGCAATATGCCGAGCACGAGCGCGAATTTGATTTTCATATCTGAATTTTTAGGGGGAAAGCTTGATCCGAAGCGATGACGGAGGCGGCGCGATGCCCCCGGCCGGGACCGGTTCAGCTTTGCCGGGACCAACGCGTAGCGATGCCGGCGGGAAATTGTATGCCATTCCGGGCGGCGGCTGCCAGCCGGAGTTGAGCTCGTTGAGATCGACGACTTTCCATTTCTTTTTGGCGGCAGCGCCGGCGGCCGGTAGTTGCGAGACCAGCGGGGCGGGAGGCGCCCCGGGTGTATGGATTAGCGCATCCGTCACCGCCACCAAGCCGATCTGCGCGGACGGCGTCCGGTTTGCGGACCGGGCCGTTTGACGGCCGGAGCGATGTCCGTTCCCTGCCAGGTCATCCTTTTTCCAATGACGGCCGGCGGGCGTTTGTGGTTGCATCAGCGGTTTTGCCGCCGATGAAACGAACTCGCGCTGCCCGTCGGGCTGGGTTGCGGGAGCGGCAGCTTGCACAAACGGCGGAGTGGTTTTCCGTGACGACCGGCCGTGAAAAAAGCGGGCGGCAGGTATCGTCAGCAGCAACAAACAGGCGGCGACGATCGCGTAAACGGGCAGGCGACGGCGCGGTTTCCCGCGCAACCGGTCCATGAGACGCGCCCAGGTCAGTTCGCGGTCATCGAGACCCTGGCCGGGAATGCCCTCCATCGGATCGAGACGGCTGCGCCAGGATAAAAACTCATCTTTTCTTTCGTTCGGCATATCGGACCCCCTTTTGATGAAGCATTTTCCGCAATAACAATTTGGCCTTGTGCAGTTGCGATTTCGACGTCCCCTCCGCAATCCCCAGCATCTCCGCGATCTCGCCGTGTTCGATGCCCTCGATGACATGCAGGTTGAAGACCGTCCGGTAGCCGACCGGCAAACGCACGATCAATCCGAAGATCTCCTCCGCCGACAGGTCGTCCAGCGACCCTTCTACCCCCGCGACGGCATCGGCCTCCGCCTCCGAAACGATGGCAAAGGAATGGCGCTTCCGCAGGAACATCAGGCATTCGTTGACCATGATCTGCCGGACCCAGGCGAAAAGGGCGGCCTCGCCCTGGTACCTGAATGCGGACAGGTGGGAAAAGAACTTATAAAAACCGTCCAGCAGGATCTCCTCGGCATCTTCCCTGTTCTTGACATACCGGCAGCAAAGAGCCATCATCGGGTCCGCCAGGCGGTTGAAGAGAACCTTCTGGGCTGCTGAGTTTCCCGATCGTGCATCTTCGATCTGTTCGGATATGGTCATATGCGGGGGGTTCAGATGAAAGGGACCGGAACAGGCCGCTGCCGCCTGCAGGGATGAAGTTCGCGCTCCGGCTGCAATTTATTAAATGCGGTTTATGAAGACCGGGTTGCCCGGACAGCCAAAAAATCCCGGCTGCGGCATTCCAGGGGGAGCTCCCGACCGCGAAGTTGAGCCGCCGCCGGGCGGATGTCCAAAAAAATTAGTGAGAAAATACTAATAAAATTAGTGTGCATAAAATATTTACCATAGCTTTACCGAAACAATAAATTTGGGGTGAAATAAAACTACAACTATGTCAAACGCAGAAAAACTCAAGGCTTTGAAGCTGACGATGGACAAAATAGACAAGGATTTCGGGAAGGGAAGCGTAATGTTGATGAATGAAAAAAGCCAGGGTCCGATGGAAGTCATTTCCACCGGTTCGATCGGGTTGGACATGGCGCTTGGGGTCGGAGGTCTGCCCAAAGGCAGGATAGTGGAAATATATGGCCCCGAATCATCCGGTAAAACGACCGTTGCCACGCATATCATTGCCGAAGCACAGAAAAAAGGCGGCATGTGCGCGATCATCGACGCGGAACATGCCTTCGACAGCGGGTATGCGCAGAAACTGGGAGTCGATGTCGACAACCTGCTGATCTCGCAGCCCGATTATGGCGAACAGGCGCTGGAGATCGCCGACCGGCTGATCCTTTCCGGCGCGCTCGATGTGGTGGTCATCGACTCCGTCGCCGCGCTTGTTCCCAAGGGCGAGCTCGAAGGCGAGATGGGAGACAGCAAAATGGGCCTCCAGGCACGGCTGATGTCGCAAGCGCTCAGGAAGCTGACCGCCACGATCAGCAAGACCAATACCATCTGCATTTTCATCAATCAGCTGCGCGAAAAGATCGGCGTGATGTTCGGGAATCCCGAGACCACCACGGGCGGCAATGCGCTTAAATTCTATGCTTCCGTGCGTCTCGATATCCGCCGGATGGCGCAGATAAAGGATGGCGAGGAAGCGGTGGGCAACCGGGTGAAGGTAAAGGTGGTGAAGAACAAAGTAGCGCCTCCTTTCCGCTCTGCCGAATTCGATATCGTATTCGGGGAAGGGATCTCCAAGATGGGTGAGATCATCGATATGGGCGTAGAACTCGGCATCGTACAGAAAAGCGGTAGCTGGTTCAGCTACGGCACCGATAAATTGGGGCAGGGCCGCGACACCGTCAAACAATTGCTTCATGACAATCCCGAGCTCGCAACGGAGATCGAGAATAAGATCCGTGAGAAAGTAAAGGAGATGCAGGCCGCCTGATGCATTGTCCTCAACCGCCAGAACGTTAAATTGGGTTAGTAATACCTGAAGCCTCGATCTCTATCGGGGCTTTTTAATTAGTGCAGAGGCCAGCTTCGTGCAGGATATCGCAGAGGGCATCACCAATGGGCAAGGAATGCCCGCAGCCCCTTGGGATAAAGCCGGCATCGGGTCACGACGGGAACCGGCAACGGGCCAGCGATGCGTGACAGCTGTTCGAAGCGAGGATGAAAACGGGACAGCGCCGCGGAGGGATGCGGCTCAGTAAGGGAGGCTGCAAGTCCTGAAAATAAAAAAGGGGTCTGAATAGAAATTCAACCCCGTTTTAAAATCCAATATCCTATGAAAAACCAAGATAAAGGTATAGGAATAAAATCAAATCTGCAATACCATTTTGAGGTAATATTTTTTTTAAGTCGTTTTTAATTCTTCACCAACTGCAGGGAAATCGCTCTATTGCTTTCTTTATCAGTTACTCGGAGAACGTAGACCCCTCTTTCCAGTGCAGTGGCGTTAACGACTTGCAAACCAGGCTGTAACCGTTTGCTTAACCATACGGTGCCTGCCGGATCGATGATCTGGATGTCAACCATATGCTCGCTCCGCACGATGAACAGTTTGTCTACCGGGTTAGGATAAAACTTAACATCGAGCTCCCCGGAAACCTTCAGTTCCATCCTCTTCGAGAACAGCGGCAGACCATCCTGACCGGCATACCGGATACGGTAGAAGTCCGAACCATTGGGCGGCGCCTGATCCGTCAGTTCGTAATGCGTTCTCGAACGATCTGAAAGGAGCGCGCCGATGGTCTCAAAGTGCTGACCATCCGGACTGCGTTCGACGATAAAATAGTCTCCATCGATGATACTATCGACGTCCCACTGCAACCAGACCTTATTGGCGTCCAGGACTACTGCCGAAGACCGGGCGAAAGGCGGGTCGTCTCGGTTTGGGGAATGCAGATCAGCGCCGGAATCGGGCGATGGTGTGATGGGCTGAGCATGGCACACATACAAGCAAGCGACGATCATTACAAAAAGACAGCTTAGCCTTTTCATTTCCGTTGGGTTAGTAAGTACAACGTTAGAAGGGCGGATACCTCAACAAATTCTATGCCCGAAGGATAAAACGACAGGCGAAGCGCAAAATTTTTCGCCCGATTGTTATAATCTTCTTAAAACACGATTACCTTACGCAACAAAACTTATCTCATCGCATGACAACGCCCGTGAGGAAGATGAGCGGCTCGAAACGCATAGCCCTCGTAGCGCACGACAACAAGAAAAGGGAGCTCATCGAGTGGGCCGTGTACAATAAGGCCGCACTCGCGAAACACCGGTTATACGGCACCGGCACGACCGGAGGGCTGGTGGAACAGGCGCTGGGCCAGTCCGTCAGCAAGTTCCTGAGCGGCCCGATGGGTGGGGACCAGCAGATCGGAGCACGCATAGCGGAAGGCAAGATCGATGTCCTGATCTTCTTCTGGGATCCCATGGAAGCACAGCCGCACGACCCCGATATCAAAGCATTGCTGCGGCTTGCAGTAGCCTGGAATATCCCTTTCGCCTGCGACCGGGCGACAGCCGATTTCCTGTTGACCTCGCCGTTAATGTTCTCGGACTATGAGATCATTATCCCCGACTACACCGGTTATAACAGCCGCCTTGAAGGACCGAACGGGCCATAGGTCCGTGGCCGAACGCCCATCGTCTACCGTGCACCGGGGATGGGAGGTTTGGCCGTCACCATACCCGGTGCTCACCAATCAACTCAATTATTTACCATGAGAAAAGTTTGCCTGACCGGGAGCCTGCTGCTCGCCTCCATCCTTGTCCTGCCGCAGTCGAAGACCCTCACGGGTTTCAACGAGACCGATGCAAAACAGGAATTACAGATGGAAAAGACGTTCGACGGTTACCTGAAAGCCGCCAACATCGACAGCGGGATCCGGATCATGTCCGCGCGGCCCCATCACGTCGGATCACCCGGCGACAAAGCCGTCGCCGACTACATTTTCAACAAATTCAAAAGCTGGGGATACGATGTCCGTATCGAGACTTTCTATGTGCTCTTCCCCACCCCGAAGGAACGACTGCTCGAAATGACGGGCCCTGTGCCCTTCAGAGCCAGTCTTGCGGAGCCTCCGCTGAAGGAAGACGCGACGTCCGGCCAATTCAGCGAACAACTGCCGACGTATAACTGCTATTCGCCCGACGGCGACGTCACGGGGCAGCTTGTTTTCGTGAACTATGGCGTTCCCGATGACTACGACCGCCTCGGGCGAATGGGTATTTCGGTCAAAGGGAAGATCGTCATCGCCAAATACGGACACTCGTGGCGCGGCATCAAACCGAAGGTAGCCCAGGAGCACGGCGCCATCGGTTGTATCATCTATTCGGACCCCAGGGACGACGGTTATTACCAGGGAGACGTCTATCCGAAAGGCGCCTTCAAACCTGAGTACGGCGTGCAGCGCGGCTCGGTGCTCGACATGCCGATCTATCCCGGCGATCCGCTGACCCCCGGTATCGGCGCTACGAAGGATGCCAAACGGCTGGACCGCAAAGACGCCGCCGTGCTGATAAAGATTCCCGTCCTTCCCATTAGCAGCCACGATGCGGAGCCGCTGCTCCGCGCGCTTGGCGGTCCCGTCGCCCCGGAGGACTGGCGCGGGGCGCTTCCCATTACCTATCATATCGGACCGGGTAAGACGCGTGTCCATCTCAAACTGGCTTTCAACTGGGATATTAAGCCCATCAACGACGTTATCGCCGTACTTCGGGGCAGCGAATGGCCCGACGAATGGGTGATCAGGGGCAACCATCACGACGGATGGGTGAACGGTGCAGCCGACCCGCTCAGCGGACAGGCCGCGCTGCTCGAGGAAGCGCGTGGCATAGCCCTATTGCACCAATCCGGCTGGACCCCCAAACGCACGATCGTTTATTGCGCCTGGGATGGTGAGGAGCCGGGTCTGCTCGGATCCACCGAGTGGGCGGAGACGCATGCGGACGAACTGAAGCAAAAAGCGGTCGTTTACATCAATTCCGACGGGAATGGCCGCGGTTATCTCGGTGTGGAAGGGTCGCACGCGCTTGAGCCGTTCATGAACGAGGTTGCCCGCGATGTTATCGACCCGCAGACCCATATCAGTATTGCAGAACGCCGTCATGACCGGGACCTCGTCAACGCTGCCAATACAGGCCGGCTCAAAAAAGACCTGTTTCAGAAAAAGACCTTCACCATCGGGGCACTGGGCTCCGGCTCGGACTATTCGGTCTTCCTGCAACACCTCGGCATCCCGAGCTTTAACCTCGGCTTCGGCGGAGAGGACCCGGGCGGGGAATACCATTCCATCTACGACTCTTATGACGACTACCGGCGTTTCAAGGACCCCAGCTTCGAGTACGGTGTAACGCTTGCCGAGACCGCGGGTCGGACTACGCTTCGCATGGCCGACGCTCCCCTGCTTCCTTTCGACTTCCGGGCGCTCTACAGGACCATCGAGGGTTATGTGACGGATTTACAATCGTCGCTCGATCAACAACGGGAAACCACCGCGCTGACCGACGAACTACTGAAAACCAGGGCTTTTTCCTATGCCGCCGACACGGCTCATCCGCTTTTGCCGCCGCCGGCGCAGGACGAAGTGCCCTATCTGAATTTTTCCGCGCTGCAGAATGCCCTGCACGAGCTCGACCACGCCGTCAATCACCTCGCCGATACGCTGGCCGGGGCGCACCTCGGCGGCGACAGGGAAAAGGCAGTCAACGAAGCCCTTTACAAGGCGGAACAACAATTGCTTTCGGATAATGGATTGCCCCGTCGTCCCTGGTACCGGCATATCATCTATGCGCCGGGTTTCTATACCGGGTATGGCGTAAAAACGATGCCGGGTATCCGGGAGGCGATAGAGCAACGCAACTTTACCGAGGCGCAGCAGCAGATCGACCTGGATGCCGCGGTCCTGAAGAAGTTTGCCGGCTATCTCGCCGGCATCTTCGGTAGCCCGGAAGCGCAGGGCGTCGCAAAACAATAGCGGTACCCGCGAACCCCGGGGAGCCGGCAAATCGTTGAAAAAGATCGCACGATATTTCATCCGTATAACAGGCACGATCTTGTGCCTGTTTTTGCTTCTCTGGCTCGGTTTGGCCGGGTACGTACAGGTGAACAAGACTGCCCTGCTGCAACGGGTGAAGACGGAGCTGAGCAGCCGGCTGGCGGGTGAGGTTCGCATCGGCGGCGCGGATATCTCCTTTTTCCGTCACTGGCCTTCCATCGCCGTTCGGCTTTCGGCCGTCTCGCTGCGCGACAGCGGATGGCGGGTACACCATCATGACCTGTTGAACGCCGCCGAGGTGTCTATTACCTGTAATCCCCTGAGCAGCCTTCTGGCCATGCGGATAACGGCCGGAAGCGTCGTGATCGAACACGGACAGATCTACCTCTTTACGGACAGCGCCGGGTACAGCAATACGTACCTGTTAAACCTGCGGGGACAGAAGATGCGCGGAAGGGGGTCGGCTTCGGGTCCAGGGCACCCGGGTCGCCGAACCGCGGGATCCATTCCCGAAATCTCGCTCGAAGACGTGCGGCTCGTCATGGACAGACAGGACAAACACAAGTTCTTCGATCTGCATGTCCGTCGTTTGCAATGTGCCATCGAAGAAGCGGGCCGTTCGCTCAGGCTGGATATCCGGGCAGGCGGGATACATGTCAGCAGCTGGGCTTTCAATACAGACAAGGGCAGCTTTTTGACAGACAGGACACTTTCGGGGCGTTTCATGCTGGAATACAACCTGGCCAGCAAGGTGCTCCAGTTCCATGATGACAGGATCGATATCGACGGCCACCCATTCCTTCTTTCCGGTCGTCTCTTCCCTACCGTAGTTCCGGACCCGCTGTTCCTGACGCTCGAGACCGACCACATCCTGTTCCGTCAGGCGACCGCACTGCTCACTCCGCAGCTCCGGCAGAAACTGGATCGTTACGATATCGACAAGCCGATCGCCGTCAAAGTACAGGTGGATGCCGGCGCGGCAGATGACTCCATGCCCCAGGTAAGGGTACGGCTAACGCTTTCGGACGCGGCCGTGTTGACGCCGGTGGGCCGCTTTACCGGGGTTTCGTTTACCGGCAGCTTTATCAACGAGTGGACGCACGGTCATCCGCGCGGAGACGAGAACTCGGGCATCCGGTTGGAGGCTTTCACGGGTCGTCTGATGGATATCCCGCTGCGTTCGGACAGCATCCTGATCACCAATCTCCGTCATCCGCAGTTGGCCTGTGACCTGCATTCGCAGACAGGGTTAGAAAGGCTGAATGACCTCACGGGAAGTCAGACGCTCCGCTTCACCGGAGGAAGCGGCGACCTGAATATCGTCTATAAAGGACCGCTCTCGGAAAATGATACTTCGGGCACGGTCATCAACGGGAGCGTCGACATCGATTCGGCCGGGCTCCTTTATTTACCCTATTCATTCAGGCTGTCGGGGGGAAAAGGCCGGCTGCTTTTCAAAGACCAGGACCTGGTCATCGGGCGCCTCGATATCCGGGCGGGCGCTACGAACATCGGCGTCAGGGGAATCGCACGCAACCTCATCGCCCTGATCGACCAAAACTCGGAGGACGTCAGTATGGACTGGCAGCTGACCACGCCTCATCTCGAGCTGGCAGACCTTTTGCCGCTGGCGGGGCGGACCAACCCGGTCACGTCGGCGAAACAAAAAAGCGAGCGGTTGTTCGGGCCCGCCTTCTCGCGGATCGACCGGTTATTGAAAGAAGGCGCGATACACGTATCGATCGATGCCGCCGATCTCCGTTTCAGGAAGTTCTCGGGTGCGCATGCGCGCGCCGACCTGGTATTCAACGATCATTCGATCCGGCTGAATCGGCTGAATATTGAACAGGGAACCGGGTCGATCGATCTGAAAGCCTACCTCAGCAGACAGGCGCCCGGCGAAACCAGTCCGCTCAGGATCGAATCACACCTGGAACGGGTGGACCTCCCCCGGATCTTCGCCGCCTTCAACGATTTTGGGCAGGATGCACTCACCTCCGCCAACCTGAAGGGACGGCTTACGGCGGACATCCGGATGGAAGGCCGGCTGACGGGCAAGGCGATGATTGTCCCGGGCAGTCTGAAAGCCACGGTCGGATTCAGGATCACCGACGGGCAGCTGATCGATTTTGCTCCCATGGAGAAGATAAACGTCTCCTTTCTGAAGGACCGGGACCTGTCCGTCATCCGGTTCTCCGGGTTGAAAAACCAATTGGATGTGGACTCGACAACGGTAACGATACACCGGATGGAGATCAATTCCTCCGCTTTCACCCTCTTTGTGGAAGGCCGTTATGACCTAAAAACCGGACCGGATATGAGCCTGCAGATACCCTTGAGGAACCTGTCGGACAGCCATTATGGCGACCTCCCGCCGGACAGCCGGGGAAACGAAGGGAAGGCGGGCCCCAGCATCCGTTTGCGGGCCAGGCGCGGTGACGACGGAAAGCTGAAGATCACCTGGGATCCCTTCAGGAAGGCGTTGAAAAAGATCCGGAGGGCCAGCAGCGCGACGAACAGGTAGCCCCGCCGAATAGCGAGCCGCAGCGGAGTACCCGTCAGGCCGATCTGACAGGGAGCCGCAGCGGAAATTGTCGTAATTTCGCCCGTTACGAAACTTTATTCCATGCCTTTTAAGATCCATGCTCCCTTTCCCCCGTCTGGCGATCAGCCGGAAGCCATCCGTCAGCTGACGGAAGGTATCCTGCAGGGAGACCGGTACCATACCTTGCTCGGGGTGACGGGTTCGGGCAAGACCTTCACGGTCGCCAACGTCATCCAGAATGTCCAGCGCCCGACCCTGGTGCTGACCCATAACAAAACGCTGGTCGCCCAACTCTATGGCGAATTCAAACAGTTCTTCCCGGAGAATGCGGTGGGTTATTTCGTCTCCTATTACGACTATTATCAGCCCGAGGCCTATATGCCTGTGAGCAACACGTACATCGAAAAAGACCTTTCGATCAACGAAGAGCTCGAAAAACTACGGTTACAGGCGACCACGCAGTTGTTGAGCGGCAGGAGGGACATTATCGTGGTAGCCTCGGTCAGCTGTATCTACGGTATCGGGAACCCCGCTGAATTCGAGAATGGGATCATCCGGCTTCAGCAGGGACAGGTGGTCTCGCGACAGGGCTTTCTGCATGCGCTCGTCAACAGTCTTTATAAACGGACTGAGATCGAGTTCGCCCGTGGCAATTTCCGCGTCAAGGGAGACACGGTCGATATTAATCTGCCTTATGTGGATTACGGTTACCGGATCAGCTTTTTTGGAGACGAGATCGATTCCATCGAAAGTTTCGACATCGAAACGGGCAAACGGATCATCGCGATGGACAACGCCGCCATCTTTCCCGCCAACCTGTACCTTGCCCCGAAGGATATCCTGCACCAGGTGATCTGCGAGATACAGGATGAGCTGGCGCAACAGGTCGCCTATTTCAAGAATGTCGGGAAATACATCGAAGCGCAGCGGCTCAGCGAAAGGGTGAACTATGACGTAGAGATGATCCGCGAGCTTGGGTATTGCAACGGGGTAGAGAACTATTCGCGCTTCTTCGACCGGCGCCAGCCGGGAACGCGACCGTTCTGTCTGCTGGATTACTTTCCAAAAGACTTCCTGCTCGTGCTGGACGAGAGCCATCAGACGGTGCCGCAGATCAGCGGGATGTACGGTGGGGATCGGAGCAGGAAGCTGGTGCTCGTCGATTATGGGTTCCGGCTGCCCAGCGCACTCGACAACCGGCCGCTCAATTTCCATGAATTCGAAAGCCTGACCGGGCAAACCATCTTTGTGTCGGCGACCCCGGGCGACTATGAGCTGGAGAAGACCGAAGGGATCGTGGTAGAACAGGTGGTCCGCCCCACGGGGTTGCTCGACCCGCCCATTGAAGTCCGGCCGAGCGCGGGGCAGATCGACGATCTGCTGGACGAGATCGACAAGCGGGTGCAAAAAGGCGACCGCGTGCTCGTTACCACGTTGACGAAACGGATGGCCGAAGAGATGGACCGGTACCTTCACCGCATCGACATCCGGTCGAAGTACATCCACAGCGAAGTCGACACGCTCGAACGCGTCGAGATCCTGCGGCAGCTGCGTTTGGGGGATATCGACGTACTGGTCGGCGTGAACCTGCTCCGCGAAGGTCTCGATCTGCCGGAGGTGTCGCTGGTTGCCATCCTGGACGCCGATAAGGAAGGTTTCCTGCGCAACGAGAAATCGTTGACGCAGACAGCGGGCCGCGCCGCGCGCAATGTGGACGGCCTGGTCATCTTCTACGCCGACACCATCACCGAAAGCATGCAACGCACCATCGACGAGACGAACCGGCGACGCGAAAAGCAGATCGCGCACAACGAGCTGCACGGCATTGTCCCGCGAACGATCAGCAAATCGAAAGAGCAGGTCTTTGCGCAGACCTCGGTACTGGACATCAAAGGATACAATCCCGGCGACCCCAATGCGCTTGCTCCGGATGAGGAGCTCGTCACGGTCGCAGAAGAACAGGAAGTGTATCACACTATCCCGCAGGTGGAGAAAGCGATTGCGCGTACGAAAAAAGAGATGGAAAAGGCGGCGCGGGATCTGGATTTCATGGAGGCCGCGCGACTGCGGGACGAGATGTTCGGCCTGCAGAAGAAACTGAAAGAGATGAAGGAGTGATTACCTAATTTCGTTACTATGGACAATACCGATAAGAGATTATTTCTGCTGGATGCCATGGCGTTGATCTTTCGCGCCTATTACGCCCTCATCAGCAGTCCCCGGATCACGTCAAAGGGGCGGAACACCAATGCGCAGTTTGGGTTCACCAATGCGCTCGTCGATCTGATCAACAATCAGCGGCCGTCGCATATGGCGGTATGTTTCGATACGGAAGCGCCGACCGAGCGGCATACTGATTTTTCGGATTACAAGGCAAACCGGCAGGAAGCGCCGGAGGACCTGCTGAGCGCGCTCCCCGATATCAAAGCCATCGTTCGCGGTTTCAATATCCCGACGATCGAACTCGACGGTTACGAGGCTGACGACGTCATCGGAACGCTGAGCAAGCAGGCCGCGGCCGCCGGCTATGAGGTCTATATGGTCACCCCGGATAAGGACTACGGACAGTTGGTCTCGGAGAAGATCAGGATCTACAAGCCCGGTTACCAGGGGGGCGTCGCAGAGATCCTCGGCCCGAAGGAGGTGTGTGAAAAATGGAACATCAGGGACGTCGCGCAGGTGGTCGATATCCTTGGCCTCATGGGTGACGCGGTGGACAATATCCCCGGCATCAGGGGGGTGGGAGAAAAAACCGCGGCGAAACTGCTGGCCGAATTCGGGACGCTCGAAAACGTGATCGCGGGCGCGGACGGCATCAAGGGTGCGCTGGGAGAAAAAGTGCGCGGAGGGAAAGACGCCGCGATCCTGAGCAAAAAGCTGGCTACGATCATCACCGACGTGCCCGTCGTGTTCCATGAGGAAGATTTCCGGCTGAAGGAATGGAACAGGGAACAACTGAACGAGATCTTTCTCGGTCTGGAGTTCAGGACGCTCGGCAAAAGGATCCTTGGAGAAGGTTTTACGCCGACGGGATATGTCGCGCCGGAAGGCGTTCAAACGGACCTGTTCGGCAATGCCGTCAGGCCGTCGGCGGCTAAGAAAAAAACCGCGGGAGGAGCTGCCAACG
>DASZYU010000199.1:0-5335 GCA_035545215.1 Puia sp. | reverse complement strand
CCCGTACCCATAACGGGGGTCATACCGGTTGACAAAGGATTTTACATCGTTCTTGACACGCAGGATCTCGTGTATCTCGTCACGCAGCTTGCCACTACCCACGCCGTGTATGACGGTCATAGAGGGCAAATGATGAGCAATGGCGAGATCGAAATATTTTTCAAAGGTTTGTAGTTGCAGCGTCAGTATCTCGAAATTATCCAGCGAGGCGGCTTTGTCGGTCAGTTTTTCTGCATGCAGATCGACCACTTGCCGGGCAGGCTCCAGGTGCTGACGCGCCTTCGAAGCCTCGTAAATCCGAAATCCTGATCCGGCCAGCAGGCTGCGCGTGTCCAAGGTGTCTTCAACCGGGCGAAAAGGATATTCGTCGAATAGTTTGAAAGAAAAGGTCGCCTCCCCTTTTTTTCGGATGTCCTCTATCCGGCCAAAGACCTGTTTGGCCCGCAATTTAAGCGAGGCTTCATAGTGTTCCGCCCTGACCTTATCGGGGATCAGCAGCGAAAAATCGCATTCGAAAACGGGATTATCGTTCAGATTGGCAAAGGGGATATCATGCACATAGAAATCGTGCAGCGACGGCAGCTGGCCGTCAAGATCGAATTCGCTTTTGCCGGAGTAGTTGAGATGATAAGAGAAATGATACCCGATCGACGTATTGTTGACAAGCCAGATCTTCAGGCTTTCGACGACATCGTCGCCGAATTCATCGGTATCGAAAACAGGGAGAAAGGTCACCCAGACCCCGTCAGCCAGCTGTGCGATGCGTTCTTTCTTCTTCCCTGTCGCCGGTTTTTCCGGCGGCACCTGGTCGACGTATTTTTTGGGCATTTTCTCCCGGGCAAATGGCTTTTTTTCGGTAAACCGTTTGTAATAGGGGAAATCCAACTGGTCGGTGTAGGCAGGGAACCGCACGCCGCGGACGTCCACCAAAACCATTTTGTCATTGATGATCTCGACCACTTCCCCTTCATCGTTCGAATGCTGGATCACTACCTTGTCGCCTACCTCGAATTTCATCCAGAATAAATTATTGTGCAAAATTAGTCATTTGCGCGCACCCCGGATCCGGCATTCGGCCGCAGGGACGCACCCGCACGCGGTGCATGGAGCCGGCTTTTGCGGTAACCATAAAGAAAATAGACCAGCAACCCGATGCCCATCCAGCCGAAGAACCATTCCCACGCGATGGCCGGGATCTCGATCAGCAGGTAGGCGCAGAACAATACGCCGAGTACCGGGATCATCGAATATTTTTTGACCGCCGTCGCCAGCGCCAGCACTCCGGCAAGCGTAGTGAAGGTCAGGAAAAGGACTTCCTGCAAGCCGCTGGCACGCAGGTTCCGGAGATCGTCGCCGATCCGCCCATGGAACAGCCAAACGAACGAGGCATACAATGCCGGTACGACATACCGTCCGTTGATATAAGGCAACCGGAATCCCTTGCCGCTCCTCGCTATCTGCGGCAACATCAGGACCCCTCCGGACACCAGCACAAAAGCGAACAGGGTGCCGATGCTCGTCAGTTGCTCCATCAGGTCCTTCCGCATGAAAAGCGAAGGCACGGCCACGATGACGCCCGTGACGATCGTAGAAAACCAGGGTGTCTGGAATTTGGGGTGTATCCATCCGAACTGTTTCGGCAACAACCCGTCGCGGCTCATGCTCATCCAGATGCGCGGCTGGCCCAGTTGGAAAACCAGCAGTACGCTCGTCGTGGCGACCACTGCGCTCGCGGAAATGAAATAGAAGATCCAGTTCTGATGGACCATGTGGAAGACAAAAGCCAGCGGGTCGGCAACGTTCAGCAGCGTGTGGTTGACCATCCCGGTCAACACCAGCGCGATCAGGATATACAGCACGGTGCAGATGAGCAGCGAATAGATCATGCCTTTGGGCAGATCGCGCTGCGCATTCTGGCACTCCTCCGCGGTCGTCGATATCGCATCAAAACCGATATAGGCATAAAAAACCGCCGATACGCCCTTCAGGACCCCCGAGAACCCGTTCGGCAGGAAAGGACTCCAGTTAGCGGGTTTGACGAAAAAGAAACCCATGATAATGACCAGTATGACCACCGAGATCTTGAAGATGACCATCGCATTGGTCGTCTTCTTGCTTTCGCGGATGCCGATGTAAGTGATCCAGGCAATGATACACACGATGATGAAGGCAGGGATGTTCAGTACGATGTGTTGTCCACCAATCACAGGCGCGCTGTTCCAGGTCTGGATGGCCTGCCGCGCGCCTTCATCGAGCGCCTGACCTTTCGAGGCGAGGCCCTGCGCGGCCAGGAAGGCGTCTTTCGCCGTACCCGGATCGGTGGCAAGCCATCCCGGCAAGTGGATATTGAACCCGATCAGCAGGTTGTTGAAATATTTGCTCCACGCGATCGCTACGACGATATTGCCGATGGCGTATTCCAGGATCAACGCCCAGCCGATGATCCAGGCGACCAACTCGCCGAATGCGACGTAAGCGTAGGTATAGGCGCTGCCCGCGATCGGAACCCGGCTCGCGAATTCCGCGTAACACAGCGCGGAAAATCCACAGGTGACCGCCGTCAGCACGAACAGCAGCGAAATGCCCGGTCCGCCGTCATAGGCCGCCGCACCGATCGTAGAAAAGATACCGGCTCCTACCACGGCGGCTATGCCCATAAAGGTCAGGTCCCGGACGGTCAGCACCCGGTTCAACCCTCCGCCTCCATGTCCGTCGGCTATTCCCGCCGCCGCCTCCTTCACGATCCTGTCTAGCGATTTTTTGCGAAATAGTGAATTGGACATTCGATTGGTTTATAGATTTAGTACTCTCGTTGCAACAGGTAGTCGACCAGGCGCGACAGCGGTTCCTTGCGTTTCGAGAGGACCGCGATCTCCTCGAGGGCGCTGCAGGCAGCCGCATGGTATTTCTCTTTTAGCTCGCGTACCCAGGCGTCGACACCGCAGGCATGAAAGATGCGCAGCATGCCCGTCACTTTTTCGGCGGGAGGAGCGAGCTTCAGTTCCTGGATTTCGCGCCGCTGGCTGTCCGAAACGATTTCAAGGGTCTTGATCAGCAAAAAGGTCTTCTTGTCGGCAAGGATGTCGCCGCCAACCTGTTTGCCGAATTTTTCGCCTCCGTAACAGTCGAGATAATCGTCCTGCACCTGGAACGCCAGCCCCAGGTTCCTTCCAAACCGGTGGATGATCTGCTGATTGCCGAGTCCGGCGCCGCCCAGCAGCGCGCCGATCTGCAGGCTACCGGCGAGCAGGACCGAGGTTTTGAGCTCGATCATCTGCAGGTATTCGTCCATCGTTACGCGGTCGCGCGTCTCGAAATCCATATCCAGCTGTTGCCCCTCGCAGACATGGACGGCCGTTTGGTTATACAACTCGAGGATCTGCCGGATATGCGGCGACCGGATCCGGCTGATGTACCGGTAGCCAGCCACCATCATGACGTCGCCCGCAAGGATGGCAGTGGGATTGCCGTATTTTGCATGGACGGTCGGCATGCCCCGTCTCAACGGCGCCTTATCCATGATGTCGTCGTGGATCAGGGTAAAGTTATGGAACAGTTCGAGCGCAATGGCCATCTGCCAGGCATCCTCCTCTATCGGTCCGAAAAGCTCATTCCCCATCAGGCACAGGACAGGCCGGATCCGCTTGCCGCCGATCGTCAGGAAATAGTCGGCAGGATCGTACAGACTCGAAGGTTGGCGGGGAAAATGACGTTCATTGAACCGGGCGGAAAAGCCTGCGGACAATTCTTCAAAACTGTGCATCTTCAAATGTACGTCTATTTCCTCTTGTTACGCCTCGTTTTGGAGGCGTGCGCCGCGCCCTTTCCCTGCGTCTTGTGATGCTTGCCGCCGCCTGTTTTCCGGGGTTTGTTGCCGCCGGTCTTATGGCGGGTGTTACCACCCTGTCTGCGGTAGGCTTGCTCCGGTCCCTCGTCCTCTTTTTCACCCGTTGCGATCACCCATTCATAGTCGAGCTGCCGTCTGGAAAGATTGGCCGAGATGACTTTGATCGTCACCTTGTCGCCCATCCGGAATTGCCGGCCGCTGCGTCTTCCCACCAGGCTATATTCGCTTTCCACGTGCCGGAAATCGTCATAACTGAGCAGGCTGTTGATGCTGACCAGTCCTTCGCATTTGTGTTCGATCGTTTCCGCCCAGAAACCGAATGCAGCTACGCCGCTGATAACCCCTTCGAACTCCTCGCCGAGGAAACCCTGCATGTACTCCACCTGTTTGTACTTGTTGGCCGCGCGCTCGCTTTCCATGGCTGCACGTTCGCGTTCGCTGGTGTGTTTGCATTTCGCCTCCAGTTTCTTGTCGGGGCCGACGGTACCGTCCAGGCATTCCTGCAGGATCCTGTGCACCAGCACATCGGGGTACCTGCGGATGGGGGATGTAAAATGACAGTAATGCTCGAAACCCAGCCCATAGTGGCCGATGTTCTCGGTGGTATAAATGGCCTTCGCCATGGTCCGTATGCCCAGCTGTTCCAGGACATGCTGCTCTGGCTTACCCTGCACGTCGACCAACATTTGGTTGAACGATCGTGCGATCGCCTGGGGACTCTGGATGTCGAACACATGCCCGTATTTTTTGGCGAACTCGATGAAAGGCAGCAATTTTTCCTTGTCGGGCGTATCGTGCACCCGGTAGGGGAATGGAACGGGCTTTTTATTGACCTTCACCTTGCCGACCCACTCCGCCACGGTACGGTTCGCCAGCAGCATGAACTCTTCGATCAGTTGGTGCGATTCTTTGCTTTCTTTTACGATGACGCCGATCGGTTTGCCCTTCTCATCGAGACGGAAACGGACTTCCGTCGAGGAGAAATTGATCGCGCCTTTTTTGAACCGTTGTCTGCGCAAACGCTGCGCGATGTCGTGCAGCAGCTCGATCTGCTCGTGATACAATCCCGTTTTCTGCTCGATGATTTCCTGTACTTCATCATAGGAAAAGCGGTGGTCCGAGTGGATGGCGGTCCTTCCGAGCCAGGCATGTTTCACCTCGCCTTTCGGCGTCATGTGAAAAACGGCGGAAAAAGTAAGCTTGTCTTCGTGCGGGCGCAGCGAACATAATTCGTTCGATATCCGTTCGGGCAGCATCGGGTTGACCCTATCCGGGAGATAGACCGACGTAGCGCGCGCATAGGCCTCCTTGTCGAGCGCGGTCTCCGGTTCCACATAATAGCCGACATCGGCGATATGTACGCCGATCTCCAATTGCCCGTTATCCAGATGGCGGATCGACAACGCATCATCGAAGTCTCTCGCGTCGATCGGATCGATGGTGAACGTGAGGATCGAACGCATGTCTTTGCGTTTGGCGATCTCTGCG
>DASZYU010000198.1:0-5733 GCA_035545215.1 Puia sp. | reverse complement strand
TGTCTGCGACCTGGGTATACTATACCGGCAACGCCGTTACGTGGCCGAACGGAAAATACCAGGTCGACGGTCAGACTGCCTTTTATTATACGGAACGCAATGCCTACCGGATGCCGGCCTATCACCGCATGGACCTGGCCGCAACGCTCCAGGGGAAAAAGAAGCGGCGGTTCCAGGGCAGCTGGACCTTTTCGCTGTACAATGTTTACGGGCGGGAAAATGCCTACAGCATCATCTTCCAGGACGACCCTGGCGATCCGTCGAAAACGCAGGCCGTTCAGTACGCGCTTTTCCGCTGGGTACCTTCTGTCACCTATAATTTTAAATTCTGATGAAAAAACCGACACGCTCGCTCCTTTTTGCGCTGACCTCCGCGGTCGCGCTTGCAGCCTGCAAGAAGGTCATCCAGGTGGACCTCAACAGCGCGGCGCCGCAACTCGTCATCGAAGGCGAGGTAACCAACGGTCCTGCGCCCTATTATGTCCGCATCAGCAGGACCGTCGATTTTTCGTCGGCCAACGATTTTCCGCCGGTGACGGACGCCGTCCTCCGGCTGACCGATACGACGAATGGGATCAGTGATTCGATGGTGCAGACAAGCCCGGGGTTGTATAAATCGCACGAGGTCGGCGGCGTCCCGCACCACACCTACCTGCTGCAGGTGAATGTTGGCGGGAAAGACTATACCGCGCTCTCGACGATGCCGGGTCTCGTGCACCTGGATTCGATCGGCTTCGCGCAGAACATCGGGTTCGACAACAAGACCGAGATCAATGCGGTGGCCGCCTTCCAGGACCCGCCGGGACCGGGCAATTATTACCAGTTCATCGAAGTGCTGAACGGACGGCAACTGCCCGATATCTTCGTTTTCGAGGACAGGCTCTCGGACGGCCGGTACATCAGCTATCCCCTGTACAACGACAGCGCCTATCTTCAGCCGGGCGACACGCTGACGGTGACGATGAACGGCATCGACAGGAACACCTACAATTATTTCTTTACACTGATGAATGTGGCCGGGAACAACAATTTCGAGTCGGCAACGCCGACCAACCCGGTCAGCAATATCTCGGGCGGCGCGCTGGGCTATTTCAGCGCGCACACGATCCAGAAGGCGAGTATCACGGTCTATTGACCCCTTTACCCATTAAGGCTGATAGCTTTTGATCTTGTTGTAGAGCGTCTTGCGGTCGATCTTGAGGATCTCTGCCGCGCGCGATTTGTTGTAATTCACCTGTTTGAGGACGTTCATGATCGTATCGTACTCGGCCTGCGCCGCGGCGTTCTTCAGATCGGTGTCCTTGTGCGCGATCGGGTGGTGCGACGCCGGGGCGGCGGGCGCTTCCAATTGCTGCGGGATGAAGTTCTGCGAATACCCGTTGACATCCACGATCTCGGCCGGCAACACGCGGGGCTGGACGCGCCCGGAGGACGTCAGCAGCGCAGCACGCCGAATGACATTCTTGAACTCGCGGAGATTGCCCGGCCACGGATAGTTGAGGAAGATCTGCATGACCTCGGGCTCGAAGCCTTCGACATCCTTATTCAACTCCCTGTTCGCGCGGGCCAGGAAGAATTCGGCGAACAACGGGACGTCTTCTTTACGATGCCGCAAGGCGGGAAGGACGATCGAGAATTCGTTGAACCGGTGGAAGAGGTCTTCGCGGAACCTCCCTTTCCGGTAGGCTTCCTGCAGGTTCTCGTTCGAAGCGACGATGATGCGTACGTCCGTTTCCATTTCCTTGGTGCCGCCCACGCGTTTGAATTTTCTTTCCTGGATGACGCGCAGCAACGCAGCCTGGATCTCGTAGGAAAGATTGGCGACTTCGTCGAGGAAGAGCGTCCCGCCGTTGGCGAGTTCGAAATGACCTTCCTTGTCGCCGAGCGCTCCGGTGAAGGCGCCCTTCACGTGACCGAAGAGCTCGCTGCCCGCCAGTTCTTTGGAGAGCGTTCCACAATCCATCGCCACGAACGGTTTGTCCTTCCGGGCGCTGTTCTGATGGATGGTCCTGGCGATCACCTCTTTTCCGGTGCCGCTTTCCCCGTAGAGGATGATGCTGTAGTTCGTCGGCGCGACCAGTTCGATCTGGCGGTACAACTCTTTGGTAGCGGGGGAGTGACCAACCAGGAAATCTTCATCGCTCGGGATGTTCTTCCCGGGTTTGCGAACGGCCTGCGGGGCGGCGGGTTTCGGCGTTTCGCCTCCGGCTTCCGACTGTTGCAGCGCGCGGCCGATGACATTGAGTACCTCTTCGGGGATCAGCGGTTTGGTGATATAATCGAAAGCTCCCGCCTTGATCACATCCACGGCGGTCTTGATATCCGAGTAACCGGTGATGATGATGACGATCGCATAGGGATCGATATTCTTGATCTCCCTCAGGACCTCCCTTCCCTCCTTATCGCCCAGGCGGAAATCACAAAGGACGACGTCGAATTTGGATTCCTTGAACTTTGTAATTCCTTTGCCTCCGCTGTGGCTTGCTTCGGTTTCGAACCCCTTCTTTTGGAGGAAACGGCCCAGCAGATTGCACATATCCATGTCGTCATCTATGATCAGAATTCGCTTCATAATAAAAATAGTAGAAACAGGTTTTGCGATAAAATTACAGGAAAAAAATAAATCAGGAACGGTACGCCGATTACCCAACATCTACTACCTAAAGTCTTGCCAAACTTCCTCACCCTGTGAAACCCGGGTTTGGCACGCCCGTGGGGCGAAAATTCCCCAAAATGGGGAAGCACGGCTATTGTAAGGTAACAAATTTTCGTCAGGCACAGGCGATAAAGGCGGGATAAGGCAATATTAAGGCCAGTCCCGGCCCCGAATATCATGGCAATAAAATTGTAAAGAATGAGTTAGATGATTCTGTGGGGTTTCTAAATTTTGTGGCTAAGTGGAAACATTGAATATGACAGACACTAATAATAAAGTCCTTATTGTAGACGATGAACTGGATATTTGTTATTTACTCAGCGGAATGTTGAAACAGCGGAATTTCCTGACCGGGTTCGTGAACACCCTGACCGACGCAGTCAACGCGCTTCAAACGGATACTCCTTCGTTGTTATTCCTTGATAATCATCTCCCCGACGGGTTTGGACTGGATTTCATTCCCTATATCAAAAAGAACTACCCCGCGGTAAAGGTGATCATGATTACGGCGCATGACGGCGCGGCGGACCGGAAACAGGCCTATGAAGGCGGCGTCGACCTTTTCGTCGCCAAACCGCTGAACCGCAAGCTCATCAACGACGCCATCGACAAGCTGTACAGCAATTGTGCAGAAGCGATCCTTGGCGGCAATTAGCCAACCTTTTACGACACGCCGGGAAAAGACTGTAGTCGATATTGCCCATCTGCTTTGCCGGCTCCCCACCGATCTGCGTTTTGTTTTCGCGCACGCCGGCGCTCTTCTCCGAACGGATTAACAACTGGTTTAACGCTGTTTCCGGACTTCCGCATAGGAGGGCCCCGCGCCGCCGGCCAGTAACCTCAGGCGAGCGCGAGCTGAATGGTGAAGGTCGTGCCGACGCCCTTTTTGCTCTCGAGGTTGATCGAACCGTTGTGGTTCAGCACGATGTTTTGGGTATTGGTGAGCCCCAGACCGGTGCCGGCGGGTTTGTCGCTGAAATAGGGCTCGAATACTTTCGACAGCGCATCTTCTTCGATACCCGACCCGTTGTCCGAGATCGTGATCACGCATTTATCGCCCGCTACGGCCGTCCGCAGGCGGAGGATGCCGAGACCGGGTTGCATGGCGTCGAGCGCATTGGCGACGACATTGAGCATGGCTACCTTCATCCGGCGGATATCCACCGAGACCTCGCGCCGGTCGGTCATGTATTCCCGTGTGACGATGATATTGTCCATACGGATGCGCTCCTCCGCCAGTGCGAGCGTTTCCTCGAGCAGATCGTTGACGGCAATGCGCTGGTGTTTCAGATCGGTGAACTTGGTGGAGTTGAGCAGGTCGGTGATCAGGCCGTTGATGCGGTCGCTGTTGCGGCCGATCATATTCAGCAGGAGCGAGGAATTCTTCGCGGCGCCGTGTTCCAGTTCGGTCTGCAGTTGTTCGACGGCGAGATTGATGTTCGTCAGCGGGTTGCGCACCTCGTGCGCGATGGTCCGGGCGATCCGGCCGGTGGCCGCGAATTTTTCGACGCTCCGCATCTCGTGCAGTGTTTGATTGGCCCGGTCCAGATCGCGGACCCTTTCCTGCAACTGCCGCTGGTGCTCGGCCAGCTGGCGGTCGGCGAGCCGCCGCGCCCGGTTCTCCCTGGCGTAGGTGAGCCACGCGGACAGGGCGACCACTACCGCAATGGACAGCGAGACGAAGATAAAATCGTTCAGCAGGTTGTACCGGGCGGTCATAGTGGCAATTTCGTCGCCGGAAACGGGCTGGCCCGGGTACGCTACCCGGCGCGCTTGCCGGAGCAGCATCGAGTTGGCGCATATGGTGAGCAGAAAGGAAGCCACTACCAGGATGAAGGCTGTACCATAACCCGCTCGTATCCGCAGGTCCGAACCGAATTGTGTTCTGGTTTTCATAATATCATCTCCGGGACCAGATTACACCCCTTCCTCCACCCATACGGATACGGAGCCGCCACGGGCGTGAAATTCACCCTTTCCATCCTGGTCGATCGTGACCTGGCCGGGGCATTGTTTCAGCCAGTCGACGAATTGCTTGCCCGCATGCCGTTTGCCCACCTCCATCGTTTTGAAACCTTCATCGCTGTTGCAGATCACTACCGCGCACCCCGAGCCGGGATGTTCGTCATCGCCCTCCCGCGTCCACCCGATACAATTGGGATGATCGAGCCATTCGCGCTCGTTCCCGTAAGCGAAACGTTTCCGCGCCTGCATCAGCAGATCGAGGTGTTCGACGGGCCGCAGATCGATCTGGTATTCATTGCCGTCCCTGCCCTTGTCTTTGTACCCCGCACCGTACAGGTCGGCATAGAAGACGCAGGGATACCCCCTCGCGCGCAACAGCAGCAAAGCGTAGGCGGCGGGTTTGAACCAGTCGTCCAGCGGCGCTTCCAGCGATTGCAGCGGTTGTGTGTCGTGGTTGGTGACGACGGTGACCGCCAGTTCGGGTTTTTCCGCAACGAGCGTCTCGTTGAAGATCGTCGTCAAATCGAAATCGCGTCCCTGTTTCGAGGCGGCAACCAGGTTATGGTGCAGCGAGGCGTCGAAAAGCGACATCCTGCCGCCCGTAGCGTCGATATATTTCAACAGCAATGGCAGGTTGCCCGGCGCCCAGTACTCGCCGACCGCAAAGAACGGCTTCCCGGTGGCCTTGCGCATGTGGTCGAGCCATTCGATCTCCCACCCCGGCGGGATGTGTTTGACCGCATCGATCCGGACGCCGTCGAAATGGGTCAGCCGCCACAGCCACTCGCCCCACTTTTTCAGTTCCTTCCGGACATAAGGATTCCGGAACTCGACGTCGTCGTACATGAGGTAGTCGTAATTGCCTTTTTCGCTGTCGATGACCTCGTCCCAGCCCTCACCATAATCGTTCTGGATGCTGTAGATGGCGCTTTCCTTCGTCCGGTCGTCGTAATCGACGCCGGTGAAACAGTTGCGGTCCCAGATGAACTTCGAATATTTTCCCTTTCGTCCCGGGAAGGTGAACTTCGTAAACGCCTCGATCTCGAAGGGATCGCTGATGAATTTGGTCCGGTCTTCCGGATCCACCTTCCGGGCGCAGACGATCTCTTTCT
>DASZYU010000197.1:0-5552 GCA_035545215.1 Puia sp. | reverse complement strand
CGCCGGCCGGTTGTTATCTTTGCGGCGTATGCAAATCTCCACGATCGTCGATTATCTTCAGACGCTGGCTCCCCCGGCCTACCAGGAGAGTTATGACAATGCCGGATTGCTCACGGGTGACGGGTCGCGCGAGTGTACAGGCGTACTGACGACGCTGGACGCCACCGAGCCGGTGGTGGAAGAAGCAGCCGCCCGTGGCTGCAACCTGATCGTAGCGCATCACCCGATCGTATTCGGCGGTTTGAAAAAGCTGACCGGCCGTACCTATGTGGAGCGTACGGTGATCGCGGCGATACGGAAGGACATCGCCATCTTTGCGATCCATACCAATCTCGACAATGTCGTACGCGAAGGCGTCAATGGCCGCATCGCGTCGATGCTCGGTGTCGTCGGCACGAGGGCGTTGCAGCCCCGCGAAGGCGTACTGCGGAAATTGTATTGTTTTGTGCCGGTGGATCATCTCGAGCGCGTCCGTTCGGCGGTGTTCTCGGCGGGCGCCGGGCAGATGGGTGCCTACAGCGAATGCAGCTATACCGTCGAAGGACAAGGGACATTCAAGGGCGGTGAAGGAACGCATCCTTTCGCCGGACAGCCGGGCCGGCGTCATGAAGAGAAAGAAGCCCGTCTGGAAGTGATCCTTCCATCGCATTTGAGTCGCCAGGTCGTGGAGGCGATGATCGCCGCGCATCCGTATGAGGAAGTGGCGTACGATCTGATACCGCTGGCCAATGCGCATCCGGGTGTGGGCTCGGGCCTGGTGGGCGAATTGCCGGAGCCGATGGAAGAAAGCGCCTTTCTCGACCGCGTCGGGTCGGTCTTCGGATTGATGGTGATCCGGCATACCCGGCTGAGGGGCCGGCCGGTAAAGCGGGTAGCGGTTTGCGGCGGAGCTGGTAGTTTTCTGATTTCCAATGCGTTAGCTGCCGGCGCGGATTGTTACATCACCGCCGATGTCAAATACCACGAGTTTTTCGACGCCGAAGACCGGATGGTCATCGCCGATATCGGGCATTTCGAAAGCGAGCAATTCACGGTGGACCTGCTTTTTGAGTTTTTGCGGGAAAAATTCCGTAATTTCGCGGTCCTTAAATCGGAGACAAAAACGAATCCGGTTAAATACTATAGGGTCGGCGGAGCCGGCCCGGCTGAAGCCCGGCGTTAGACGATCGGGCCCGGCGGGGTGAAATCGACAATTGGCCGGCCTAAAAATTGAAAATATGTCAAGCGTAAAAGAATTCTCCGTGGAGGAAAAGCTCACCTCGCTGGTGACTCTCCAGAAAGTCGAATCCAAATTAGACGAGTACAAGATCCTGAAAGGCGAATTGCCGATGGAGGTGAGCGACCTGGAAGACGAGATCACGGGTCTGCATTCGCGTCAGACCAGGGTCGAAGAGGAGATCAACGGCATCCAGGAATTCATCAATCAGAAGAAAGAAGCGATCAAGGAAGCCGACGCGTTGATCAAGAAATACGACAAACAAAGCCAGAATGTAAAGAACAGCCGCGAGTTCGAAGCGATCAACAAAGAAATCGAGATGCAGCAGCTGGAGGTCAAACTGGCCGAGAAGCATATCAAGGACGCCGGCGAGGAGATCGCCGAGAAAGTGCAGCTCCTGGAAAAGGCAAAGAAGAACATCGCCACCAAGGAAGCCGTGTTGAAGAACAAGAAGGACGAGCTCGACAAGATCATCGCGACGACCGAAAAAGAAGAAAAACATTTCGTGAAGCTGTCCACCGAAGCGCGTGAGAAGGTGGAACCGCGGTTGCTGCATTCCTATGATCGCATCCGCGGCAATTACCGCAACGGCCTGGCCGTGGTGCCCGTTCTCCGGGACGCGTGCGGCGGCTGTTTCAATGCCATCCCCCCGCAGCGCCAGAGCGAGATCCGTCAGCGCAAGAAGATCATCGTCTGCGAGAACTGCGGACGTATCCTGGTCGACAACGAGCTGAACGACGCCATCGAGGTCAAATAGCCGGCCGGTGTGGCGGACCCTTTTTCTTGCCGTCTTTTTCTTTCCTGTGTCCGGCATAGGCCAAAAGCACTATGACTTCAATCCGGCGTGTCAGCAGGCCTATCGCTCCATCGTTGAATTGAGACTGGAAGAAGGAAGACGTTTGCTGGAATCCGAGAAGCGAAGGGACCCCGGCAACCTGATCCCTTATTTCCTGGACAATTACATCGATTTTTTTCAGCTTTTCTTCAATGAGGACGCTTCGCAGTATGCCGCGTGGAAAGACCGACGCGACCAGCGTCTCGAGTTGATGAGCCAGGGGCCCGAATCATCTCCCTTCAACCTGTTCACGCGGTCGGTCATCCATTTTCAGTGGGCTGCGGTACAGATCAAATTCGGCGACAACTGGGATGCCGCCTGGGATTTCAGGCGGAGCTTCCTGCAAAGCAGGGAATGCGCGCAACAGTTCGCTTCGTTTTCCCCGGCCGCGATGCTGAGCGGGGCCATGGAGGTCGTCGCGGGCACGATACCCGACGGTTACAAGTGGCTGAGCAATCTGCTCGGCATCCGGGGCAGCGTCAGCGGCGGGATGCAGCGGCTGGAGCATTTCCTTGCCTCGGCCGACGCGGACGCATTGCTCTACCGTGATGAGGCGATCTTTTACTATCTCTATCTTCAGTTCTACATCGGGAACAAGCGGGCCGAAGTTTTCGATTATATCCGCCAGCATCAACTGGATGTCCGCAACAATCACCTGTTCGCCTATCTGTATGCTAACCTGTGTATCAACGACCAGCGATCCGCGCTGGCGCAACAGGTGATCCGCCGGATGAATCCGTCGACGGACTATCTCGACATGCCGGTGTGGCAGCTGGAGCTGGGTTATGCGACGCTCAACCATCTCGAGCCGGAAGCGCTGGAACATTTTCAGCGGTTCCTCTCGCGTTTCAAAGGAAAATTCTACGTGAAGGACGTCCTGCAGAAAATGAGCTGGTATTATTATCTGAAGGGTGATCAATACCGCGCCGACAGTTGCAGACAGCAGGTGCTGCGGAAAGGGACGGCGGCGTCGGATGCGGACCGGCAGGCGTTGAAAGAAGCGAAGAGCGGTAAATGGCCGAACAAACGCTTGCTGCAGGCGCGGCTGCTGGATGACGGTGGTTATTTCGAAGAAGCGCTGCGCGGTTTGCAGGCGATGGACCCTTCGGAACTCAGGGATGCCGCCGGGCGTTGCGAATACACTTACCGGCTGGGCCGTATCTATGACGGTCTGGGTAAGACGGACGAGGCCGTTGCGGCCTACCGGGCGACGATCGCCGCAGGCGGGCACCTGCGCGAATATTATGCTGCGCGCGCCGCTTTGCAAGCGGGGTATCTCTATGAGCAACGCGGCGACAAGGTCGCCGCGGTCGCGTTTTACCAGCAATGTCTTTCGATGCCCGATCACGATTATAAGAACTCGCTCGACCAACGCGCGAAGGCGGGGATCGCGAGGTGCAAGGGAGAATAGAAGGGCGAGACGGGTGGAGCGATGGTGAATCGAAGGGCGCGGGATCGGAGGGTGCACGCGTGAATAATTTGTTCGGCGCGGTTGGGGCGAAATGACTAATTTGGGGGCTCGCCAGGCGCCGGCCTGGCACTCCTGCTATGCTGCAACGGATCCAAATACAAAACTATGCCATCATCGATGCGCTGAGCATCGATTTTTCCCGGCGGCTGAACGTCATCACCGGGGAAACGGGAGCGGGCAAATCGATCCTGATGGGGGCGCTTTCGCTGATCCTCGGGGATCGGGCCGACACCATGGTCTTGTTGCAGCGCGACAAAAAGTGCGTGGTGGAAGGCACATTCGATCTGCGGGGCCTGCGCCACGCGACGGCATTTTTCACGGAACACGACCTCGATGCGAGTGAAGAAGCGGTCATTCGCCGCGAGATCGCGCCGTCGGGCAAATCACGCGCTTTTGTCAACGACACGCCGGTGAACCTGGATCAGTTGAGACAGTTGTCTTCGATGCTGGTGGATCTTCACCGGCAGTTCGACACGCTCGAACTGGGGGAGAACCGTTTTCAGCTGGAAGTCCTGGATGCGCTGGCCGGACAGGGCGAGGCCCTGAATGCCTACCGGGCGTCCTACCGGGAATGGCAGGCGGCTTCCCGCGAACTGGCCACCTTGCGCGAAGAGCAAGCGCGGTTCAACAAGGAGAGGGACTACAACCAATTCCTTTTCGATGAGCTGAACGAGGCCGGTTTCCGCGATAATGAGCTGGAAGAACTGGACCAGGAGCTGAAATTGTTGAGCAATTCGGAGGGCATCAAGACGGCGTTGTCGAAGATCTATTATGAAATGCAGGAGGGGGAACAGCCGCTCGTGCAGCAACTGCGTACGTTGCAGCATACGATGCAAGCGTATTCGGAATACGATCCCGATCTGGCCCAACTGTCGGAACGGCTCTCTTCGGTGCAGATAGAATTGCAGGATATTGCGCAGGAAGTCGACCGGGTGAACGAGCGCGTGCAATACGACCCGCGCAGGATCGAGGCGATCGGCGAGCGGTTGTCGACCGGGTACCGGCTGATGAAAAAGCATGGCGTGCAAACGACGGCGGGATTGCTCGACCTGGCGCGACGGCTGGAGCACCTGCTAAAAGATTCGCTGCAGATCGATGCGGGTATCGCCGCGGGCGAGGCGGCCGTTCAGCGCTTGTTCGGCGAATTGAAGAAGATGGGCGCGGTGCTGACGAAAGGTCGCCGCGCGCAGGCAGCGCCGCTGGAAGAACGGGTGAATAAACTATTGAAACAGGTGGGGATGCCCAATGCGCGTTTGAATGTGCGGATCGGGTCCGCGGAGCTCGGTGCCGATGGGATGGACGCCGTGGAATTCCTTTTCGATGCCAACCGCAGCAACCGGTATGAGCCTATCCGCAAGGTAGCCTCGGGCGGCGAACTGAGCCGGCTGATGTTGTGCATCAAATCGCTGGTCGCCGAGTCGATCGACTTGCCGACGCTCATCTTCGACGAGATCGATACGGGTATATCGGGCGAAGCAGCCAGGCAGGTAGGCATCATCCTGAAGGACTTGGCAGCCCGGCGGCAGGTGGTCTGCATCACGCATCAGCCGCAGATCGCGGGGAAGGCCGATGCGCACTATTTCGTCTACAAGGCGGCTAAAGGGGACGCCATTCAAACCGGCATACGGCTGTTGAACCAGGATGAGCGTATCACGACGATCGCGCAGATGTTGAGCGGCGAAAAGCCAACTGCGGCCGCGCTCGAAAATGCGCGCGAGATGGTCTTATCATGAAAGCGCGTTCGTTATTGATATTGCTGTTGCTGATCGTGTCGCTGGCGCCGATGTACTATCTCAACCGGTGGTTGCAACGGGTGGTGCGACCGCGGGAGAATGCCGGCCGGTTCTTTCTTTTCCTGCTGGCGAATTTCGCGCTGATCATCTTTTATACGGTACTGCTCGTGGGACTGGTCGTGCGGATCTTTCCCGTGCAGTGAGGTAAGAAAATTCGCACAGCGAATCCGCGGCACATCCAAAGCCGGCGGAGCCGGCTTCGGACATTAACGGTTTGCCGGGATTCGCTATTTTTTC
>DASZYU010000196.1:0-6624 GCA_035545215.1 Puia sp. | reverse complement strand
GCTCCAAACCCCCAGGGTCCTTTTCAGGCCTTTTTCCGACTCGTTGGCCTGCGCCAAAAGCGCGGCTAAGGACTTTTTTCTGAATAAACTCATGTGCAAGATCGTTTAGATGAAAATGGTGAATGCTTTTGTGTGTGACGAATCGGGCCGAAAATAAACAAATTTTTGCCAAATCAATATTTTTCGATTCATTGCAGACCGGAACGGCCGTAGGGCCATTCGGCCGAAGGCCCATCATTAGCCAAAAAGGGGCGGACCTCGGTTCGCCGGTTACCTATGCCCAAAATCAGTCTTACAGGATGGATCTTGATCGCCATGCTGGCCGGTGTCCTGCTGGGACTGTGGGTACATTACGGTGGCAGTTCTTCACAGATCGACGGCTTTTCTTCCATTATGGGCGTGATCACGGACGTCTTCTTGCGAATGATCAAGATGATCATCGCCCCCCTGGTCTTCTCCACGCTGGTGGTCGGAATAGCCAAACTCGGGGATATCCGGGCCGTTGGCCGCATCGGGGGCAAAGCCTTGCTTTGGTTCATTTGCGCTTCCCTGCTATCGCTGCTCCTCGGCCTGATCATCATGAACGCGCTTTCGCTGGGAGCCGACCTCAATCTGCCGATCCCTCCATCCGGG
This sequence comes from Puia sp., assembly GCA_035545215.1. Lineage (GTDB taxonomy): Bacteria > Bacteroidota > Bacteroidia > Chitinophagales > Chitinophagaceae > Puia. The sequence continues at coordinate 5,991 of DASZYU010000196.1, read as the reverse complement.
GCCGCCAGCGGCATCGAAACCACCGCCGTCACCTTTAAAAGCTTTATCACCAATATCTTCCCACGTAGCATTTTCGAAGCGCTCTCCGGCAACGAAGTACTGCAGATCGTCGTTTTTGCCGTCTTCTTCGGGATTGCCACCGCATCCATCGGCGAAAAAGGCAAGATAGTGATCAAAGCCCTCGATGCCGTCTCGCTGATCATCTTCCGTGTCACCGGCTATGTGATGTATTTTGCCCCGGCAGCGGCGATGGCAGCCATCTCGGCGGTTATGGCCGAAAAAGGTCCGGAGTTATTGGTTACCTATGGCAAGCTGATCATCAGCTTTTACCTGTCCATGCTCGGACTATGGCTGATCCTGCTGCTCGTGGCCTCTATATTTATAGGACGACGGGTCATCGGCCTGGCCTTCAGCATCAAGGACATGATCCTGCTGGCCTTTAGCACTGCGAGTTCGGAAGCCGCTTTTCCCCGCCTGATCGTCGAACTGGAGAATTTCGGCTGCCCTCCCAGGATCGTCAGTTTCGTTTTGCCGCTGGGTTATTCGTTTAACCTCGACGGCAGCATGCTTTATATGACCTTTGCCTCACTGTTTATCGCCCAGGCCTACGGCGTACCGCTGACATTCGGACAGGAAATATCGATGCTGCTGGTGCTCATGCTGACCAGCAAGGGGGTCGCCGGGGTACCGAGGGCAGCGCTGGTCGTCATTGCCGGCACGCTGTCGCTTTACAACATACCCCAGGAGGGTTTGCTGCTCCTGCTGGGAGTCGACCAGGTATTCGATATGGCTCGCAGCGCGACGAATGTGTTGGGCAATAGCCTGGCTACCGCGGTAGTCAGTAAATGGGAAGGCGAACTGGAGGAAGCGGCCATTGAGCCGCCGGAGGCAGGCGCAAGCCTGCGAACGAGCTCCCGCCAGTGGCAGGAACGTAGTTCGCCTCCGAAGGACAGACATTAGCACTTTGGCGGAAAATGCGCTGAATTTTTGAAAGCGCCTTTCGGCCTTCTATAAAATGAACGTATGATTGAACTCCTGACTATCACTTTTCACGACCTTATTGATCCCAAGTTCTACATCCAATACGGCGGCATATGGGTACTGCTGCTCATCGTGTTCGCGGAGACCGGTCTCATGATCGGCTTTTTTCTGCCGGGCGACAGCCTGCTTTTTGTAGCCGGTATGTACAGCGGCAACCTCATCGACAGCATCTTTCACGGGGGCACGGGCAGCAATTTCCTGGACCTCGCGATCCTTTGGATCCTCGTCTCGGTCTGTGGTATACTGGGCAATGCCGCGGGCTACTGGTTCGGCAACAAGAGCGGACCCTTCCTGTTCCACCGCAAGGATAACTTTTTCTTCAAGAAACGGCACCTCTATCAGGCCAGGGAATTCTACGACAAACACGGCGGAGAGGCCATCATCTTCGCGCGCTTCCTTCCGATCGTCAGGACCTTTGCGCCGATCATCGCCGGCATCGTGGCTATGCACAAACGCAGGTTCTGGCTCTACAACTTCATCGGCTCGATCGCCTGGGTATTCGCCATGCTCTTTGCGGGACACTACCTCGAGGAGATCATCCTGCGCAAATTCGGGTTCGATCTCAAAGAACACCTGGAAGTCATCGTCGTCGGCATCGTCATCGTCACGACCGCCCCCGTGCTGTATAAACTCTTTTTCGGCCGGAAGAATATCGCTCCGGTGGACGATCCTTATAAAAAATCCTGAGCTTCAAACCATTCTTTTCATGGAGCAGAAAAAAATCCATTCTCTTTTCAATCTGGCCGTGATCGTAGGGGCGTTGGGTTATTTTGTGGACGTATATGACCTTTTGCTCTTCAGTATTATCCGGGTGCCTTCCCTGAAGACGCTTGGTATACCCGCGGACGACGGGCGCGGCCTGAACATACTGACCATCCAGATGTACGGGCTGCTCCTCGGCGGCATCATCTGGGGCATCCTCGGAGATAAAAAAGGCCGGTTGAAGGTCCTGTTCGCCTCCATCATTTTATATTCGCTTGGCAGCATCGCCAACGGGATGGTCCACTCGGTGGAGCAGTACGCTCTGGCGCGTTTCGTGACCGGTCTCGGTCTCGCGGGAGAATTGGGCGCCGGTATCACACTGGTCAGCGAACTGATGCCGAAAGAGCGGCGCGGGATCGCTACCGCATGGGTGGCCGGCATCGGTCTCAGCGGGGCCGTTTTCGCCTACCTGATCAAGTACTGGTTTGTTGCCGCCGATGGAACGGGGTGGCGTACCTGCTATTACATCGGCGGTGCGTTAGGATTCCTGCTCCTGTTGTTGCGGGTTGGCGTGTTGGAGTCCGGCATGTACAGGAATATGGCAGGCACGAAGGTCAGCCGTGGAAATATCCTGATGCTCTTCACCAGCGGCCAGCGGTTCAGGAAATACCTGACGGCTATCCTCATCGCGTTGCCGAACTGGTATGTCATCGGGATCCTCATCACCTTCTGCGACAAGTTCGGCGCAGACATGAAGGTGCGAGGCGCGATCGATCCCGGGAAAGGCATTATGGTCGCCTATGCCGCTATCTCGGTCGGGGACGTGCTGATCGGGTTCATCAGCCAGTGGATGAGAAGCCGGAAAAGAGCCCTGTGGCTGTTCAATATTATTACTGTGGTCGGTGTCGTCGCCTTTTTCAATTTGAACGGCTCGTCGGCTGCCGCACTTTACTGGGTCTGCGTGATCCTTGGTTTCGGCACCGGCTTCTGGGCCATGTTCGTGACGATGGCTGCCGAGCAGTTTGGAACGAATATCCGGGCGACGGTGGCGACGACAGTTCCGAATATGGCGCGCGGGTCGCTGGCAGTCGTGGTGGTGCCCATTTTCAGGGGCCTTTTACCTTCGCTCGGTCACTACGGAGCCGGCTGGGTGACGGGACTGATCGTCTTTGCGATCTCTTTTATTGCATTGACGATAACCCCCGAGACATTTGGGAAAGACCTGAATTATATCGAGGCATAGACCCCTTCTCAATGAAATTCCTCATCATACGTTTCAGCTCCATCGGAGATATCGTACTCACTACACCGGTAGTCCGGTGCCTGAAAAAGCAGGTGTTGACGGCGGAGGTGCACTATCTCACCAAGAAAACCTTCCGGCCGATCCTCTCGGCCAACCCCTATATCGACCGTATCCATGTGCTGGACGATGATCTCGCTCCGTTGATCGATACGCTCCAAAAAGAGGACTTCGACTATGTCGTCGACCTGCACCACAACCTCCGTACCTGGAAGGTGAAACGCGCGCTCCGAAAAAAGGCATTTGCCTTTGACAAGCTGAACATCGAAAAATGGCTCTACACCAATTTCAAGATCAACCGCATGCCACCCGGCCATATCGTCGACCGATATATGAAAACCGTATCGGAATTCGGAGTGCAAAACGATGCAGCGGGTCTCGACTATTTCATCCCTGAAACGGAACAACTGAAGCCACACGATATCCCGACGTCACACCAGGCCGGATATATCGGCGTTGTCATCGGCGCCGCACACGCCACCAAAAGATTGCCGCTGCACAAACTGGAAACGCTTTGCCGGCTGGCTGATCATCCGCTGATCCTGCTCGGAGGCCCGGAGGACACCGGAACGGCCCGCAGGTTGGCCGCCATCGATCCCGTGAAGATCTACAACGCCTGTGGTCAGTTCAGCCTGAACGAATCCGCAGACCTGGTCCGCCAGGCCAAGCTGATCGTGACGCATGACACCGGGCTCATGCATATCGCGGCCGCTTTCAAACGACCCATCGTTTCGATATGGGGCAATACGGTGCCGGATTTCGGGATGTATCCTTATTATGGTGAGAATTTTCTCTATCATTACCGTCAGCAGGGCGGTGGCCTGCTCGGCGAGTTGCCGTTTAGGATCATGGAAGTGAAAGGGTTGTCGTGCAGGCCATGTTCGAAGATCGGGTACAGTAAATGTCCCAGGGGACACTTTAAATGTATGCAACTGCAACCGGTCGAGCGGATGTTGCCTGGCTTACATGCATAAAAACGATTCGCATGCATAAAAGATTCCTCCTTTTGCTGGCGGGTAGATGGCTGCTCTGGTCTACCGCGCTTGCACAGACGAAACCTGCCGTGGCCAACGACGTGACTTCTCCGCTTCATGCCCTGCGGCCGGATTACCCCGTGCCATATGGCATACCGGCCCACGATACGATCAAAGCCACCCTCGACAGGGTCCTCCTTTACCTGGATGCCGTTACGCCTCCCAGGTGGGTCGACCGCGTGTCGGGGACGATAGTGGACGTCAGGGACAAGGCCGATACCACGATCGGTTTTCAACAAGGGGATTTTCGGCTCACCAGTTATGAATGGGGCGTGACCTATGCCGGCATGTTGCTGGTGGGAGAGGTAACCGGCGATCACCGTTTTACACAATACACGCAGCGGCGGCTCGAATGGATGGCCGCCGCGGCGCCGGCCTTCCGGGCTTTGTACCAGCGGAGCCCTGCGCGCTCCAACCCACTTCGACAAATGATCGATCCGCATGCGCTCGATGACGCCGGGGCGATGTGCGCCGCGATGATCAAAACATTGCGTGGCGGAGGATCGACGGTCCTTCGTCCCGTCATCGACCACTACATCGGCTACATCTCGCACAAAGAGTACCGGTTGCGGGACGGCACGCTGGCCAGGAACAGGCCGCAAAAGAACACCTTGTGGCTGGATGACCTTTTCATGAGTGTCCCGGCGCTGGCCCAAATGGGCAAACTCACCGGCGACAGAAAATATTATGATGACGCTGTCCGCCAGGTGTTGCAATTTTCGCAGCGGATGTTCGATCGGCAATTGCATATTTATATGCACGGATGGGTGGAGGGAATGACCGTCCATCCGCAATTCCACTGGGCGCGGGCCAACGGCTGGGCGTTGATGGCCATGACCGAACTGCTTGACGTATTGCCCGCGGATCATCCCGGCCGCGAAGCGGTATTGCGGCTGCTTCGTGACCATGTAGCCGGATTGGCGGCATATCAGTCCGGCAACGGTCTTTGGCATCAGCTATTGGACAGGGATGATTCTTACCTCGAGACCTCCGCCACCGCTATTTATACCTATTGCATCGCCCGGGCCATCAACAGGGGATGGATCGATGCCCGCGCATACGGGCCTATGTGCCTGTTGGGATGGGATGCCGTCGCTACGCGGGTGAATGCCCTGGGACAGGTGGAAGGCACCTGCGTCGGGACAGGAATGGCGTTCGATCCCGCGTTTTATTACTACCGCCCCACGAATGTATATGCCGCACACGGATATGGTCCCGTGCTGCTCGCGGGGGCGGAAGTGATGCGGCTGTTGGAGACGCATTCTTTCGGTATGAATGACAGCTCCATTCAGCTGGATCAATAAAAAAACCCGGCCGGGAAGCCGGGTTCCAAAGCAAGAAAAAGATCAGAGTGTTTTCAGGACATCGTTCATGCTGCGGACCGCTTCCGCGCTCTTGGCGAACAGCGCCTGCTCCTCGGCGTTCAGGCCGAAGTCGACGATCTTTTCCCATCCGTTGCGCCCGATGACCACGGGAACACCGAGACAGATATCTTTCTGGCCGTATTCGCCATTGAGCGAGACACAGCAGGTGAATAACTTTTTCTCATCCCGGACGATCGCTTCCACCAGAGCGGCGCCCGCGGCTCCGGGTGCGTACCAGGCAGAAGTGCCGATCAGTTTGGTCAGCGTGGCGCCGCCTACCATCGTATCGGCGACGATCTGCTTTTGCTGATCCGCATTCAGGAATTTCGTGACGGGAACGCTGTTCCAGGTAGCCAGGCGGATGAGGGGGATCATGGTCGTATCGCCATGACCGCCGACGACCACGGCGTTCAGATCGGCCGGACTGCAACCCAGTTGACGGCTCAGCTGGTAACGGAACCGCGCGCTGTCCAGTGCGCCTCCCATTCCGATGATCCGGTTCTTCGGTAAGCCCGTGGACGTCAGCGCGAGGTAGGTCATGGTGTCCATG
>DASZYU010000195.1:0-4821 GCA_035545215.1 Puia sp. | reverse complement strand
GTCGTAGTTGCCACCCCGGACGGAATATTGAGAGGTGAGTTCGTTGTTGGACCCGACGAAAACTTTCAGGAGGCTTTCGATCCCGCCCGCAGGGGTCGGGATGTTGATCGCATATTTGGGATTGACCAGGATCAGGCCGGCCTGGCGTCTTTCCCGCTGGTCTGAAACAACGACCGGTGCGAGCTCTTTTCGGCTTGTTTCCAGGCGGACAACGATATGTTCCTCTTCATTTTCATTGAGCAGGAAATTGCGTTGTTCGGTGCGATAGCCGGTAAAGGAGAAAACAAGGGCGAACGCTTTGTCCGCCGGCACTTTGATGCGAAAGGTCCCTGAATCCGTCGTCACGAGGCCGGATTGCCTGCCCAGGATCGTGACGCTGACGCCGGGGAGGGGTTTGTCGTTCTCATCCACCAGTCTTCCGGATACGAAGCCATGACTTTTCTGTGCGGCGGCCGGTAGCGTCAGAAAAAGCAAAAAGGCCAGGGCGGCGATCGGGGATCTCAAAATTGTTTTTGTTTAAACGGTCAGTCTACATATTTAAGTGCATGGATGGTGGCCTTCGGATCGGGTGAGCTGAACACGGTGTTGCCGGCGACGAGTACGTCGGCGCCCGATCTGACCAGGCTGGCGGCATTTTCCAGCGTCACGCCGCCGTCGATCTCGATGAGCGTGTCGAGACCCCGGTCGTGGATCATCCGGCGAAGATTGCGGATCTTCTGGAAGGTGTGAGGGATGAATTCCTGCCCGCCGAACCCCGGATTGACACTCATGACGAGTACGCCGTCGAGGTCCTGGAGGATGTCGCACAGCAGCTCTGCCGGGGAATGCGGATTCAGCGCCACGACCGCCTTCATACCGAGGGACTTGATCTGTTGGATGTTGCGGTGCAGATGCCGGCATGTTTCCAGGTGGACGATGAGCCGGTCGGCGCCTGCCTTTTTAAAGGCCTCGGCATACCGCTCGGGTTCTTCGATCATCAGGTGTACGTCGCAAACCTTGTTGGTGGCCTTTCTTATCTGTTGGATAACGGGAAGCCCAAAGCTGATGTTCGGGACGAACCTGCCATCCATGACGTCGAGGTGCAGCCAGTCGGCCGCGCTTTCGTTGATCATTTTACACTCATCCTCGAGTCGAAGGAAGTTGGCGGCCAGCAATGAAGGCGCTATGAGCGGCATAAGAAATGTTTGGGCCGAAGATAGGTAAAAAAAAAGCGTGTTATTGCAGCCGTTTGATACGGTCCGCCGCCTCGGTGAAATCCCGATCGAGGGCAAGCGCCTGACGATAATAGAGGATCGCTTTGTCGTTGTGGCCGGTGGCTTCGTAGCAGCGGCCGGCCCAGAAATAACCGTCGGCATAGGTATCCGACACGCGGATCGTCATCTGAAACGTCGACATGGCGGAATCATAGATCTTTTGTTCGAAAAAAGCGATCCCTTTTTCGAGGTAGGCGTCGGTGAATTTCCAGTCGCGTCGGATACACGAATCGAATTGTACGATCGCTTTCCTGTACTGCAGGGTGTTGGAGTAGTAGATGCCTTTGATAAAAAGGGGGTCGATGAGGGAATGGGAAGAATCCTTTCCGAGGATATCGTCGCAGATGGGCAATGCGGCGGGATTCCTGTTTTCCGCGTAGAGATGGGCCAGCTCGAGACCGTAGGTATTCAGCGGCTGCAGGGTATAGGCCCTGTGCAGTGCCGCAATGGCGGGAACGGTGTCACGGATCTTTTCCAGCAGCAGGCCTTTTTCGTACCAGGCGCCGTCGTCCAACGAATCCGCGGCAAGAATGCCATCATAGATTCCCAGCGCTTCCTGGCTCCTGCCGGATTGCTGATAGAGCTCGCCGAGCATGGATGGGAAGGCAGTGTTCGAGGGATACCTCCGGCGGCAATCCTCCAGCACCTGTATGGCTTTGTTCGTCTGGCCGATGATCGAGAGGGTGGAGGCATAGCGAAACCCCGTCGTCTCGTCGGGCTCGAGCTGCCAGGATTGCCGGTAGTCATCGGCGGCCAATTCATGTTTGTTGTTGCGCGACAGGAGCTCGGCGCGGCGAAAATACAGGCCGGCGGCGGCCCGACCTTTTGCCTGGCGGAGACTGTCCGTCAGTGCGGCGTACGGAGGGAGACGCAAGATGGCGGATCGATCGCCGTTCCGGTTGTCCTGGTTGCTGCAACCGGAACAAAGCAGGCCGGCGCAGCACACGGCCAGGAACAGGGACCGCAATGAATAGTTCATGCGGGCAAAGTTAGGGATTTGAGGTAACGAAAACAGGATCTTGCGGAAGGCCTATCGTGCGATGACGGTAAACGACCTGGTAACACCCTGCAGGATAGTCTGGACGACTACGGCGCCCGATCCAACGGCCTGCGCGGGCAGATGCACGGGATATTGCGTTTGTCCATTCCCTTCAGTGTGGAGCAGCAGCTGACCAGTCATCGTGTATATGTTGATCAGGACATGTCCGGTATTCGAAGTGGTGACATAGAACGTACCGCCCACAGCCGGATTCGGATGAATGCCCACTACGGCGCCGGAATTAGCGTCGCCCGCTGTCACCGCGCTGACCGGGGAATAAAGGGTCATGCCATCGGACCCGACGCGCGCAATCCGGTAGTCGATCGTACCTGCGGGAGCGTCCTGATCCAGGAAATGATAGTTTGCGCCGGCGGCCGCGGCATCGATGGTAGCGATCGTCGTCCAGTCGAGGCCTCCTGTATTGCGCTGGACCAGGTAGCGGTCGGCGGGCGCGGTGCTCTTGTCCGTCCAGGAGAGGGCTATCTTACCGTCACCGGCATGCGACGCGTTCAGCGTAAGATCGGAAACTGCCAGGACGACACAGGTATTCGAGCCGGAATTGCTGAGTGTGGCACATCCGGTGATCGCCGAAGAGCCGATCGTGACGCTGCCGTGGTCATCGGTATAAGAACCGCTGCTCACCTTGATGGAGTTACTGCCTGCGGCGATACCTACAAAAGAATTGCCGAGCACCTGAAGGCCGGAGCTGGTGACTTTTGCCGTACTCGTCCCGGTGTTATCGCCGACGGTCAGGTCGGAACCGTTGATGAGTTTAAGCGTGGAGCTTACCGCAAGCGAGGTGTTGCCTCCGACGGTGACATCCGCATCGTTGAAGGTGGCGCTGGAATGCGCCGTGAACGAGGCGCTGGAAGTCAGGGTCAGGCTTCCGCCGGTCATCGAGACGTTGCTGCTGACGGTAGCGGAGCCGCTGGCGCTGAATGAGAAGGCGGTGTTGGTTGAAGTCAGCGAACTGGATTCGGAAAATAAAGATGTACCGGACACGGAGACGCTACCACCGGAGAAGGTCGCGCCGCTGAAGTTAACGAAGGAAGAATTCCCGCTCAGCGAGATCACGTCGTCGGCGAAGGAGGATACGCCGCCGGGCTGCAGTTTGGAACCGGAAACGAGGTAAAAGCTATCGTTCGAGGATGTCAGACTGCCGGTAGTCGTGATATAGGCGCTGCCGGTCGAAGTGAATACGTTATTGCTGAACAAAGCTGCCTGGGCGTTGATTTGCGAGGCGTTGGCCAACGTCACGTGCGAATTTTGAAAAGTATCGGTGGATGAAGTGAACGAGATGGTGCTATTGAGGTGGATAGAATCTCCGTCAAAGTTGGCCGTGCTGAATTTCAACGGTGCGCTGACCGAGATACGGCTATTCGAGATCTCCGTGGGACCGCTGGAATAGGTGAGCGCCGAATTAACGGCGATCGTGTCATTGCTGAAATTGAGGTTCTTCAGCGAACCGGGGGTGCTGTTAAAATAAACAGCGAGGTTATCGAAGGTGGTCGTATGGTTCGGGAATTTGAAAGCAGCGCTCACGGTTACCGTTCCGCCGCCGGTGAATGTACAGCCGTCGCAGGAGCCGGAACTGGTATTCAGGACGAGGGTATATCCGGTGGGAATGGTGATGGTACAGCCGGTACAGCTGCCCGAAGGGATCAGCGTGCTCCAGTTTTCGGGAGTCGTGGTCACCGTTTGAGCTCCCGCAGCTTGCCAAAGGCTGGCGGCCAAAAAAACGGGCAGGACGTGTGTAAAGGTCTTTTTCATGCACATTGGCGTTTTGCTTTTAATGGGATATTGGACGCCATCTAAGAGCGCAAATGGTGCCACTTTCTTAACTCTATGATTATCAATAAGACTAACTAAGGGTTTGCCTTTAGGAAAGTCTCATTACGGGAAATTGTTCCCAGCTGAATACCGAGTCGCAAGTGAGTTGTACCTTCGCTGCCGTTAAAAAAAACTCTTCGCATGTATACCATTCTCCTTGAAGCTCACAGCATCCTCCGCTGGATCATCCTTTTACTGGCGATAGCAGTGATCCTGCGAAGCGCATCCGGCATGGCTGCCGGGAAACCCTTCGGTGCGGGGGACAGGAAGACGGGGTTGTTCCTGATGATCTCCGCGCATACCACCCTGGTGATCGGGCTTTATTTGTGGCTGTTTGGACCGCTGGGGCTAGCGAATATCCGCAACCTGGGTTTTGGGGAGGTGATGAAGGACCGCATTTACCGTTTTTTCGCGGTAGAGCACCTGTTCGGGATGGTGATAGCGATCATCCTGATCACGATTGGGCGGGGCGCGTCAAAGAAGAACATCCCGGACAGGGCAAAACACCGACGGACTTTTTGGTTCGTCCTGATAGCCCTGCTGGTCATATTGGCGACGGTTCCCTGGCCGTTCATGAAGGGGATCGGTCGGCCATGGCTGTGATGGGGGATGGCGTAAAATGAAGGCCGCCGCGGTTCTACCGCGGCGGCAATTACTTTGTCAGGGTTTGATCATTCAGGCTTCCAGAGGGGGATCATT
>DASZYU010000194.1:0-7804 GCA_035545215.1 Puia sp. | reverse complement strand
GAAAGGCCTGATCGCGGGCGTCCTGATCCTGCTGGCAGCCGGGTTGTCGGGTTTTGCATTGTACAAGCGGCGCCGCGACGCGGACGAGCGACGGAAGGAAGCGGACCTGAAGGCTACGGTCGCCGAAACGGAAATGAAAGTGCTGCGGCTGCAGATGAATCCGCATTTTATCTTCAATTCGCTGAACTCCGTAGCCGACTATATCTCGCGGAATGAAACCACGACGGCCAATTATTTCCTCAGCAAATTCGCTAAAATGATGCGGAAGGTGCTGGAGCATTCGGAAAAAGGAGAGATCACGCTCGCGGAAGACTTGCAGGTGTTGGAGAGCTATATCCAACTGGAATCGCTGCGGCTGCGCAACGAGCTTCACTACGAGATCGTCATCGATGCAGAGATCGATCCGGAGGTAACGATGGTACCGCCGCTGATCGCACAGCCTTTTGTCGAAAACAGCATCTGGCATGGTCTTCCGGGAAAGGTCTGTGCCGGACAGATCACTATCCGAATTACCCGGGAGGATAGCATGATCCGCTATATCGTTGAAGACAACGGCATCGGGCGGAAGCAGGCAGGAATACAGGGCCCTGCGGGCAAACGCTCGATGGGCCTGCGGATCACGCGGGACCGGATCGATATCATCAATCAGACGAAAATGCGCGGTCGCGGCGCGGGCCCCGAAAACACGGCCGGCGTGGAGATCTTCGATCTTCCGGAAGGAACAAGGGTCGAGTTGAAGCTGCCGTTGGAATTAAATTATTGAATTGCCATGGTCCGGACGATGATTATCGACGACGAAGCACATTGCACCGATCACCTGACGGGGCTGCTGTCGACCTATTGCGACTCGCTGGTTCGCGTGGAAGCGACGGCAGGGTCGGTAGCGGAAGGATGGCAAACCATCCTGCGGATCCAGCCGCAACTGGTATTCCTGGATATCCAACTCCGCGATGAAACGGGTTTCGACCTGCTGGACCGGTTCCCGGTGATCGACTTCGATATTATCTTCGTTACCGCATATGAGAAATATGCCATTCGCGCATTCAAGTTCAGCGCCATCGATTACCTGTTGAAGCCCGTCGACCCGGATGATCTTCGCCAGGCTGTAGCCCGGTTGCAGCAAAAGCGATCGAAGGAGGAGACCGCGAAACGGTTCGAGACTTTGTTCTACAACCTTCGGAACGGATCGGGTTTGCCGAAGCGTATCAGCGTGCCGACGGTGAAGGGACTCGAATTTCTCCCGGTGCAGGACATCGTCCGGTGTGAAAGTCATATCAATTATACCTCCATCTTCCTGACGAATGGGCAGAAACTGACCGTTGCCAGAACCCTGAAAGAGTTCGAAGAGCTGCTCGAAGAACACAATTTCTATCGTGTCCACAATTCGCATCTCATCAATCTGGCCTGTATCAAACGTTATCAAAAAGGCAAGGGCGGTTCTGTCTCTATGGCAGACAACACGGAGATTGAGGTCTCCACCCGTCGAAAAGACGAGCTGCTGAGGCGGCTCTCCGGTCTTTAAATTTCCCACGCTTAATAAAAAGTTAATACTGGCGCGCTACTGCTGAAACGGTTCAACGAGGCCAATCAATATTTCACTAGACTGACGCTGGGCAACCGCAGCAGCCCGCCAAGATATTTTTGGATACGCCAAGGCGCTAAATACGAATAGTATTCCTATCTTCCGGTATAGGGAGGTGTTGCTAATTATGCAGAGGCGAAAGAGGAACTGGCACTTTCACCGCGGCTTTATGCGATGAATGGCGACGGCGTACCGGATGTCTCCTTCGTCACCGCGCCCCCTGTCGGCGGGCCCATCAAGGGTGTGGAGTATTACCTGATCGACAACGACCTGGTCCGATTGTCGCAGGGTGACGATGGCACGCTGACCTGGCTGGCCAACACGCCGAGGGTTCGGAATGATAAACACTATTTGCAGCCGATTGCAACGGCTGATATCGCGCTTAAACCCGACCTGACACAAAACCCGGGTTGGTAAAAATCATTTATATGAAAAATCTTAGCAGGTGTTTTCTCATCATGGCGGCAGCAATACTGCTGCAGCCTTCTTTTTACGCGGGCGCCCAGACGCTGGCAGAACTGGAGAGCCGGCGGGTTCAACTGCCGAACGGCTGGTCGCTGACTCCGGTAGGGACCACCTTGCCGCTGGGCGATCTGCCACTGGCGATCGCCGTCAGTCCCACGCAGCGGTATGCCGCGGTGACGAATAACGGTCAGAGCGTGCAATGTATTCAGTTGTTCGACGCGCGGGCGGACCGCCAGCTGGACAGCGTCGTTATCCCGAAGAGCTGGGGAGGGCTGACCTTCGGCTCGGACGAGCAGTCGTTGTATGCCAGCGGCGGGAATGACAACTGGATACTCAAATACGCCATTCGCGGGCAGCGTTTGGTCACGGTCGATACGTTCAAGCTGGGCGCACCCTGGCCAAACAAGATCTCCCCGGCGGGTATATGTGTGGATGACCGTCATGGACTGCTGTATGTCGTCACCAAGGAAGACGATTGTCTTTACGTATACGATATGCCGGCGCACCGGGTTGTCCGGCGGCTACCGCTCAGCGGCGAGGGGTACACCTGTTTGCTGTCGCCCGATGGTCGCGAGCTGTATCTCAGCGTGTGGGGCGGGGATAAGGTGATGGTCTACAATACCTCATCCGGCCTGTTCACGGACAGCATCCCGGTGGGTGATAACCCGAACGATCTTTGCCTGAGCCGGAACGGCCGAACCCTGTATGTCGCCAATTCGAATGACAACAGCGTTTCGGTCATCGACGTACGCGAGCGCAAGGTCGCGGAGGTCCTGAATGCAGCTTTATATCCGAATGCGCCCAGCGGTTCGACGACGAATGCGGTGGCGTTGAGCCCGGATGAAAAGACCTTGTATATCGCCAACGCGGACAATAATTGTCTCGCCGTCTTCGATGTCAGCAAAAAGGGGCATGGCGTTGCGCGGGGTTTTATCCCGGTGGGCTGGTACCCGACCTGCGTACGGACCATCGGGCATAAATTGTATGTCAGCAACGGCAAGGGACTGAGCTCCTATGCGAACCCGGAAGGGCCGAACCCTTACGGGCGCGGCCAAACGGTAACGATCCACCAGGGCGATACGCAACGGGCCGGTAAGGTACAATATATCGGCGGAGGGCTGCTCATGGGAAAGCTGAGTATCATTCCTTTTCCGTCAGCGGCTCAACTGGCCGTGTATTCGCAAGCCGTTTATCACAATACCCCGTATACGAAGGCGGGCGAGTTGGTTACTTCGGGCGAAGAAGGCAACCCGGTCCCGCGCAAAGTGGGCGATCCTTCGCCGATCAAACATGTTATCTATATCCTCAAGGAGAACCGTACCTACGACCAGGTGTTGGGCGACGACACCCTTGGAAACGGGGACAGCTCGCTGGTCCTGTTCGGCTCCCGTATCACGCCCAACCAGCACGCGCTTGCCGATGAATTCGTGTTGCTCGATAATTTCTATGTGGACGGCGAGGTCAGCAGTGATGGTCATAACTGGAGCATGGGCGCCTATGCAACGGATTTCCTCGAAAAAGGCTGGCCCACGAGCTATGGGCGCCGCGGGGGCGGTGAGCTTTCCAGCGGATACCGGAAGACAGCTAACAATAAGGACGGTTTTATCTGGGACGATGCGGCCCGCAGCGGCGTCAGCTTTCGCACGTATGGCGAATTCGCTGATCACGGAAGGCCGAACATCCCGGTCCTGAAAGGGCACTTTGCGCCGGGGTTCACCAGCATGGACATGCACATCTTCGACACGCTGCGTATCCACCAGTGGGCCCGGGACTTCGACTCGCTGGTCGCCGCGGACGCCCTTCCGCAACTGATCACGATGCGGCTGTCGAACGATCATACCGAGGGTACCGCGGGCGGCCGGCCGACGCCTTTCGCGCATGTAGCGGACAATGACCTGGCGGTAGGAATGTTGCTCGATCACCTGAGCAGGAGCCCGGTGTGGAAGGAGACGGTGGTATTCATTCTGGAAGATGACGCACAAAACGGGCCGGATCATGTGGATGCGCATCGCAGCCCGGCGTATATTGCAGGGCCGTTCGTCAAGCGTCATTTTGTCGATCACACGATGTATACGACGTCATCCGTGCTGCGGACCATCGAACTTATTTTAGGGATGCCGCCGATGACGCAATATGACGCAGCGGCCAGGCCGATGTGGCGCTGTTTTACGGCGGTGCCCGATGCAACCGCGTTCGACTGCCGCGCTGCCCGGTGGGATCTCAGCGAAGTCAATCCGCTCCGTGGTCGGCTGGCGGGCATGGCGCGGGGTCTCGATTTTACAAAGGAGGACCAGGTGCCCGATGGACTGATGAACGCGATGTTGTGGAAGGCGGCGCATGGCGAGAATGCGGTGACGCCGGCGCCTGTACGCGCGGGTTTCATCCAGCCGGTGGGAACGGCCCTGAGCGGGAGCGGGCGATAGCGATGCCCGGGAATAAGGTTCGCTGCCGGGCGGCGGTGTTCAACAAATTTTAATAAAGATGATGATGAAAAAAGGCTATTTGTATTTCTTGTTCTTAATGGTATTCGGCGTGCAGGCGATGGCTCAGAAAAAGGCGGCGCATGACCCCGATGACTCGATCGTGGTGGAGAAAAGCAAGACGGGGGATGCCGGGAATGCCGCTCCCCTCCGGTGGCAGCAGGTGGATGGTGAATATGGTCCTTTGCCCGCATCGGTCCATGTGTACCGGACACAGGATTCGCTGGCGGGCCGGCCGGAAGTAGCTTATTATTTTTCGGCGCCGGTCGGCGACCGGTCGCTCCATTTTACCGCGCAGGTCGGCTATGGCAAACGGTATACGCCTGCTCAGTACTATGCGCAGGAAGGTCATCCGTTGCTGGTGATCAATACGTCCTTCTTCTCCTTTGCCACGAATGCCAACCGCAACCTGGTCATACGTGACGGGAAGATGCTGGCCGCGGACCAGACCTCGTTCCGGGAGAAAAAGGATTCGTTGTATCACTATCGTGCGCTCAGCGCGTTGGGCATTACCGCCGGCCGAAAGGCGGACGTCGCGTGGACATTTACGGTTCCTTCGCAGGCGCTGCCCTATGCGCTCGAAGACGATCCCGTCGAAGCCCGGGGCGCAGATTCAATACCTTCGCTGGCTGCGATGCCGCATGCGCACTGGCGGCGCTGGAAGATGCAAACGGCAGTCGGCGGCGGGCCCATGCTGGTGCACAATGGGCATATCCGCGTCACCTGCGACGAAGAAGGACTCTTTCTGCGTGGCAAAAGAGATATGCATCCCCGTTCGGCCATCGGCTATACCCGGGACGGCCGGATCATCGTGCTGGCGGTGCAAGGCCGGACCCCCGGCGTGGCTGCAGGCGTGACGCTGGGGCAGGAAGCGAAGATCCTGCTGGACCTCGGCTGTTACGGGGCCATCAATCTCGATGGCGGTGGCAGCACGTGTATGCTGGTCAATGGAAAGGAGACCATCCACCCGTCGGACAAGGGCGGCGAGCGGCCGATACCTGCGGTGTTCCTGATCACGACGGTGCGCTAATGCGTGACGGCGCTTGGTTGGGATGGGGCTGCCAACCCCCGGGTTGCTGATGAGCGCCGCGACGCTGATGGTTGGGATGGGGCTGGTGCGGCATGTGGCGCACCGGATGACGCGACGGGTGCAACGGAATTCTCCGGAAACCTGCCAGGAAAGTCATGCCCCGCCGACCCGCTCCTGCCATGTTAGCCGGCTTCCTGCTTTTCGGTTATATTTCCGCGTGTGCGCAATCTCATCCGCATCCTGCTGATTCGCCGTTCGTCAGGCGATGGTTCGCTTCGTTCAATCCGCTTGGAATGGCTATGCCCCGCATCTTCGAGATAATTTACAATTTAGGAAGGAAGTTCCGGTGACGGGCTCGTTATCTTTGCCCGCATGTCAAAGACCTTCGACACCCAGGCGGCTGCTATCCTTGATTTCTACCGGAACCTGCGGCCGCGTTTTGCCTTACCGGAAAGCGTCTCGATCATGAACCCATATCAGGATCCGGAAACCTGGGCGACGGCCAGCAAATTCTATGGCAAATTTTATTCGGACCCCCGGCCGCGCGCGTTCATCTTCGGCATCAATCCCGGCCGTCATGGGGCCGGGGTGACCGGTGTCCCCTTCACCGATCCGATCCGGCTGGCCGATGTTTGCGGTATCTCCAACGACTGGAAAAAGCAGGCGGAGCTTTCGTCCCAGTTCATTTATACCATGATCGCGGGCTATGGCGGCGCGGAGGCATTTTATGGAAATTATTTTTTTACCGCCTTGTCACCGCTGGGTTTTGTCCGCCACGGTAAGAACCTCAACTACTATGACGACAAAAAGTTGTTGCACGAAGTCGAGCCGTTCGTATTGACGTGCATCCGCCGGCAACTGGAGACGATGCCCACCTACCCGGTATGCTATTGCCTGGGGGAAGGAACGAACTACGGCTATTTCCGGCGCATCAATGAAAAGCATCGGTTTTTCCGCGAGATCGTGCCGCTGCCGCATCCGCGTTGGATAATGCAGTATCGCCGCAAACGGGTAGCG
This sequence comes from Puia sp., assembly GCA_035545215.1. Lineage (GTDB taxonomy): Bacteria > Bacteroidota > Bacteroidia > Chitinophagales > Chitinophagaceae > Puia. The sequence continues at coordinate 1,230 of DASZYU010000194.1, read as the reverse complement.
GAGTTCGTCGACCTCTACGTGTCGCGGCTGCGCGCGCATGAAGGATGAGTGGTGCCGTCGCGGGTAAGTGGAGCCGGTCAGTGGATCCGGTCACCCCGGACCTCGAGTTGAGCGATCACGGCGGCTTCGTATTCCAGCCATTCGGCCCACCGACGGCGAACGGCGGCTTTATCGATGTAGGATTCGGCCAGGTCGATGAAGAGATGGTAATGACCGGCTTCGCTCTCCATGAACCGGCGGTAGAATTGGCGCATATAGGGATCTTCGAGACCTTCGCTCAGCCGTTTGAAACGCTCGCAGCTGCGTGCTTCGATGAGGGCGCAAAGGAGCAGGCGGTCGAGGAATCGCTGATCGGCGGCGCCGCCTTTGCTCTCGAAATCCATGAGTTTGTTGACATAGGCATCCTTTCGCTGCGGGCCGAGTCGAAGTCCCCGCTTTTGCAGTTCGGCGAGCACCTGGCGGAAATGTCCCCATTCTTCGGTCACGAGCGGAGCGACTTCCGCGACGAGACGCTGCCGGGAGGGATAGCGCTGGATCAGCGAGATGCAGCTGGTAGCGGCCTTTTGTTCGCACCATGCATGGTCCGTGAGGATATCCTCGATCGAAATGGCGGCCAGGTCCACCCACCGCGGGTCGGTGGGAAGTTGCAGACCAAGGATGTTCTTTTGGGCCGATGTCTCCATGACGTGAAATTAAGTAAATTAGGGAACCCAAAATCTTACATCATGAGAAACTTGTTGCTCTTCCTCCTGCTGGCATTCGCTTATAGCGCAAAGACGCAAACCAACGTCAGGTACCTGATCAGGGCGGGCAGCCTTTTCGACAGCGAATCCGGGCAGTTCAGGGATGAGATGACTATCCTGGTAACAGACAACCACATCACCGCGGTAAAGCCCACAAAAGAGGTGACGCGGCAGGAGGAGCAGGATCGCCAGGTGATTGATCTTTCCCAATACACCGTCCTGCCCGGACTGATCGATGCCCACACCCATTTGCTGAACAGGGAGATCCTCCATCCGGGCAACGAATTCGATGGGTTGGATATGGCCAGACAGCTGATGATGGACGGGGATGCCTACCGGGCAATCTATGGCGCCGCAAGGGCGCGTGCGTATCTCGAAGCGGGGATCACCGCCGTGCAGGACCTGGGCAACTCGGGCGAGTTTGCCGATATCGCGTTGCGGAGAGCCATCCGGGAGGGTCTTGTCACCGGTCCGCGCATGCGTTGCG
>DASZYU010000193.1:0-17517 GCA_035545215.1 Puia sp. | reverse complement strand
TCGATCCTGGTGATCACTTTCGGCTGCAGCAACCTGATCGCCGGACGCGTACTGTCCGGGAGCCGGTCCGAACGTCGCCGCTTGAGCAAGATCATGGGCATGCGTGATGCGAGTCATCCCGGCGCAGTCTCCGGCTGAATAATTTCACCCGCAAATCAATCAGATAACCCAACCTATCATGAGTGTTCTCGTCGTGCTCCTGATCGCCAGCCTCTCCGTAGCCCTGATCTTCCTGGGGGCATTCTTATGGAGTGTGAAGGACAGGCAGTTCGATGACGACTATTCGCCACCGCGGCGCATATTGTTCGATGACTTCCCCGAATCCAACCATCTAAATCAGCCCTAATGCAGAGTGCACATTTACTTTCCCGGCCGTCAGCCGGTAGCCAAACGGAAAAGTTCTACTACGACAACAAAACGGTAAAATGGTTTGCCTACGCCGTATGCGTCTGGGGCATTGTCGGCATGCTGGCGGGCCTCTGGGCGGCCATCGCGCTGTATTATCCCCAGATCAACCTGGGCCTGCCCGCCACGACGTTCGGCCGGATGCGACCGGTACATACCAATGCGGTGATCTTTGCCTTTGTAGGCAATGGCATATTCATGGGTGTGTACTACTCGCTGCAACGTCTCTGCAAGGCGCGGATGTTCAGCGACACACTCAGCAAATTGCATTTCTGGGGATGGCAGGCGATCATTCTTACGGGCGCCATTACGCTTTGGATGGGTAAGACGAGCGGCAAGGAATATGCGGAGCTCGAATGGCCGCTCGATATCGCGATAGCCGTTGTCTGGATCATATTTGGCATTAACCTGTTCGGCACGCTGCTAAAGAGGCGGGAAAAACATATCTATGTCGCCATCTGGTTCTACATCGCCACGTGGGTCACGGTAGCCATGCTGCATATCGTCAATTCGATCGAGCTGCCGGTGACGCTGTGGAAGAGTTACAGCTGGTATGCCGGTGTGCAGGACGCGCTTGTCCAATGGTGGTACGGACACAATGCGGTGGCCTTTTTCCTGACCACACCCTATCTCGGTCTGATGTATTATTTTCTTCCCAAGGCCGCGAACCGGCCGATCTATTCTTATCGTCTGTCGATCATCCATTTTTGGGCCCTGATCTTCATTTATATCTGGGCTGGTCCGCACCACCTGCTGTATACCGCGCTGCCCGACTGGGCGCAATCTTTAGGCGTAGTCTTTTCCGTGATGCTGATCGCTCCCAGCTGGGGCGGCATGCTCAACGGGCTTTTCACGCTGCGCGGCGCCTGGGACAAGGTCAAAGAGGAGCCCGTCCTGAAATTCCTCGTGGTGGCCATCACCTGTTACGGCATGGCTACGTTCGAAGGTCCGATGCTCAGCCTCAAGAACGTGAACGCCATATCGCATTTTACGGATTGGACGATCGCGCATGTGCACATCGGAGCATTGGGTTGGAATGGCTTTCTGACCTTCGGGGTGCTCTACTGGCTGGTGCCGCGGCTATGGAATACCCCGCTGTATTCGAAGAAGCTCGCCGGCACCCATTTCTGGATCGGCACCGTAGGCATCGTCCTGTATGCCGTACCGCTCTACTGGGCGGGTTTTACGCAGAGCATGATGTGGAAAAGCTTTACCGAATCGGGGCAGTTACGTTTTCAGTTCCTGGAGACCGTGACGCATGTCATACCGATGTATATCACGCGCAGCATCGGCGGCGCGCTCTATCTCAGCGGCGTCTTCCTGATGGTTTACAATCTGCGGAAGACCATCCTTAAAGGTACATTCGTCGCCGACGAAGCGGCCGAAGCGGCACCCCTGACACAGGCAGTCGTCACGCACGGTAAACCGTACTGGCACCGGGTCATCGAACGCCGGCCGATGCAGATGCTGGTCATGAGCCTCATCGTCGTTGCCATCGGGGGCCTCATCGAGCTGATCCCAACATTCCTCGTGAAATCGAACATCCCGACCATCAGCAGTGTCAAACCCTATACGCCCCTGGAATTGCATGGCCGCGACATCTATGTCCGCGAAGGTTGCTATCTCTGTCACTCGCAGATGGTCCGGCCCTTCCGCGACGAAGTGGCACGGTATGGCGAATATTCGAAGGCGGGGGAATTCGTATATGATCACCCGTTCCAGTGGGGTTCAAAACGCACCGGCCCCGATCTGGCGAGGGTAGGCGGGAAATACCCTGACAGTTGGCATTACAACCACCTGCTCGATCCCACCTCGATGTCGCCCGGGTCGATCATGCCCTCTTATGTCTGGCTCTTCGACCACGAGATCGACACCGTACATACCTATAAAATGATCCGGGCGATGCAAACGCTCGGTGTGCCCTATCCCGATGGCTATGCGCAGCAGGCCAATGGCGACCTGGTCGCGCAGGAGCAACGCATCCGGGCATCGCTGAAGGCCGACAAGATAGGCACCGGTCCGAATAAGGAGATCGTGGCGCTGATCGCATACCTGCAACGTCTTGGAAAGGATATCCGGACGGCCCCGAAGGGACAGACGGCTTCCGCCGGGGACGGGAGCGCCCTTATGGGAAATTGAAAAAATGACAACACATGAAATTCATTCATTACATCGAGAAGATCAGCGGCGTGAGCATCTACGGGCTCGTTTCCCTCGTCCTGTTTGCCAGCATCTTTTTGGTCATGCTGCTGTGGTCCGTGAAGGCCGACGGTAAGATGATCGACGAGATCCGCAGGATACCTCTCGAATAACCCTAATACACATCACTATGTTTTCGATCCTGAATAACCCCTTTGTCGCGATCATGCTCATCGTCATCGTACTATTGGGCATCATCATATCGTTATTGGCCAATGTACTCGTGGGCGCCGCGAAATATCGTTCGGAGCAGCCCGCGAAAGAGGACAAGCCGCAGGATGCGACGTCGGGCAGTCCGGCGCCGGTTTCTCAGCTGCCGGCTCCCGTGAGGGAAGGTATCGGGGGCGCCGCCGCTGCGGCGGGGGCTACGCTGGGCAGTTCGATGTTCACCCCTGCCGTCAATGGGTTATCCGATACCGCATTTTATCTCATCGTCGGCGTTATCGCGGTGGAGTTGCTCGTAATAGTGGCCTTGTTGTACAACCTCCGGGTGGTGCTCGGGATCAGCGGCGCGAAAAAGGCGCGGGCAGAGCGGGCAGCGCGGGCTGTCGTGCCGGCCAAACCGCGCGTCTCCTGGTGGGAAAGGCTGAACCGTTTCCGTCCGGCAGAGCAGGAGGCGGACCTCGACCTGGGTCACGACTACGATGGCATCCGCGAGCTCGACAACCGTCTTCCGCCGTGGTGGCTTTACGGCTTTTACTGCACTATCCTGTTTGCGGGCGTTTATTTATGGCGTTACCATGTATCGCATACCGCACCGCTTCCCGCCGAGGAATACCGTATCGCCGTAGCAGAGGCCGAACTTCGGAAAGCGGACTATCTCAAAAAGGCCGCGGACAATGTCGATGAGAATACGGTGAAGCTGCTGACATCCGCGCCGGACATCGCGGCGGGCAGGGCGGTCTTCGAAAGTACCTGTTTTGCCTGTCACGGAAAGCACGGGGAAGGCGGCGTCGGCCCCAACCTGACGGATGAGTACTGGTTGCACGGCGGCAGCATTCAAGATGTTTTCCGGACCATCAAGTACGGCTGGCCGGATAAAGGAATGAAAAGCTGGAAAGACGACTATTCCGCCGGGCAGATCGCGCAGATCGCCAGCTATGTCAAGAGCCTGGCCGGAACACATCCCGATAACCCGAAAGCACCGCAGGGAACCCTGTACAAACCCTGAGCCATGGGAACGAGTCAATCATCCGACCAGTCTTTCCGCGACCATCTCGCCACCGTCGACGCGCGGGGCCGGCGCAAATGGGTCTTTGCGCAGCGGCCGGAGGGGAAATGGTACCGTCTCCGGACGTATATCAGCTGGTGCTATTTCCTGTTATTCTTTTCGCTGCCCTTCGTGTCTATCGACGGCAGACCGCTGTTCCTTTTCAATGTTCCTGCCGCGCGATTCATCCTGTTCGGGAAAGTGTTCTGGCCGCAGGACTTCTTCATCTTCGGCCTCGCGATGGTGACCTTTATCATCTTTGTGATCCTGTTCACTGCCGCCTTCGGACGGCTGTTTTGCGGTTGGGTCTGTCCGCAGACGATCTTCATGGAAATGCTGTTCCGCAAGGTCGAATATGCGATTGAAGGCGACGCCGCGTGGCAGCGGATGGCACGCAACCGACCGCGCACCGCGGGAACATTGCTGCGCAGGTCGGTCAAGCATGCGGTTTTCTTTTTCTTATCTTTCGTCATCGCCAATACCTTCCTGGCCTATATCATCGGCATAAAAGATCTTTGGGCGATCATTTCCGGCGATGTCAGCCGGCATCTCGGCGGACTCGGAGCCGTGCTGCTTTTCTCGGGCGTTTTTTATGCCGTCTACGCCTTTTTTCGCGAACAGGCTTGTACCGTCGTTTGCCCTTACGGGAGGCTGCAGAGCGTACTGCTGGACCGGAACTCGATGGTCGTCGCCTATGATTACAATCGGGGTGAACCGAGGGCGAAATTCAGCAAGAGCAGGAAAGGCGACACTGGAGATTGTCTCGACTGTGACCAGTGCATCAAAGTATGTCCAACGGGGATCGATATCCGCAACGGCACGCAGATGGAGTGCATCGCTTGCACGGCCTGCATCGATGCGTGCGACAGGATGATGGGAAAGACGGGCCGTTCCGAAGGGCTGATCCGGTATGCCTCCGAAAACGGGATTGCGGCCGGCGAACCCTTGCGGTATACGATGCGGATGAAATTGTATTCGGGTCTGCTGGGGGTACTCCTTGTGATACTGTCCGCGTTGCTGGTCAGCCGGAAGGAGGTAGACGCTACCATCATGCGGACGCCGGGGATGCTCTACCAGGAAAGGGGAGTGGACAGCGTGTCCAATCTCTATACGATCAAGGTTGCGAACAAAACGGCGCGGCGCGTTCCGTTGCAGCTGAGGCTGGAGGGTGCCTCCGGCGTCATACAGGTGATCGGTGGCGGAGACATCCCGATTGCCCGGGAGGAGGAGGGAAGCGGGAATTTCTTTATCGTGCTGCCGCGGTACTCGATCAACCGGCGGAAAACGACGCTGCGCATCGGGCTGTACGACAATGGTCAGAAGATCGATGAGATACGGACCAATTTTCTGGGCCCCTTGGCGGATGCCAATTAAATACCAAACCAAACCATTCATATGAACTGGGGTAACAGACTTATTTTCGTCTTTCTCGTATTCGGCGGGGGCATTTCGTACATGGTATACCGGTGTATGCAGACGCCCGTCGATCTCGTCTCGGCGCGCTATTACAGCGACGAGCTGGCCTACCAACGGGTCATCGATGGGACGCGCCGGGCCAACCTGCTGAGCGGCAAAGTCCAACTGACGCAGACCGGCGCCGGCGTACGGGTTCGGCTGCCCGTGGAGATGAAGGACAAACCTGTCAAGGGAACCATCCAGTTCTATTGCCCGTATGACGCGACGCGCGACCGCGACGTCGTCTTACGGCCCGATGCCGATGGGGTGCAGGACATTCGCGGCGAAGTGCTGGCGCCTGGGAGGTACGTGGTTAAAGTCAGCTGGGAATCCGGCGGCGCGGATTATTTCAACGAACAACCATTCTTCATTCCCTGAAATCCTTTTTCGATGACAGCGGCGTTTTCAGCAGCTTTTGTTCTCGGTCTCATCGGCAGTCTGCATTGTATCGGGATGTGCGGACCGCTCGCGCTGGCCTTGCCTTTCAAGGGCGGCCGGGCGGCCAGGTTTTCCCTGTCGTTGCGGTACCATGCGGGCCGGATCTGTACGTATGCGCTTGGGGGGGTGCTCTTCGGCTGGTTCGGCCGCGGGATCCGGATCGCCGGATGGCAGCAGGGTTTTTCGATCGCACTCGGCGTGATGATCGTGGTCCTGACGCTTGGGGACCGTTGGCTGGAGGGGGTCGGCCGTTTGTATGCTCCTGTTCGGCAAGCTATCTTGCGCATTTTGTATTCCGCGTCGGGGAAAGGGTCGTTCCTCCTGGGGATGGCCAACGGATTGTTGCCTTGCGGCATGGTCTACCTGGCCATAGCCGGGGCGCTCACTCGTCCGACGGTAGCCGGATCGATGGGTTTCATGGCTTTTTTCGGTGCCGGCACGCTGCCGTTGTTGTTGGGTTTGCAGTGGACGGGTCGGCTGTTCCCGGTGTCGTGGCGACATCGTCTTCGCGGGGCACTCCCATTGGTTACGGTAGTGGTAGGGCTACTGCTGATCCTGCGGGGGCTCGACCTGGGCATCCCTTTTGTCAGTCCGGCGCTGCCCCCGGCTCCGGGGCAGGCAGTTTCCTGTCACTGATGTATTCGTTTCCCGGATGGATGCGCCCCCGGCTCCGGGTGGATACGGTTACGGATGGGCGGTGGTGGTCACTGATCGGTTTCCTGTCGCTGGCCCGGTTTCGAGGACTCGGATTCGGGGGACAGGCGTGGCAGATCCAGTGTCACCCGGGTGCCTTTTCCCAACGCGCTTTTGAGTCCGACCGATCCTTGGAGCAGGTCGGCATACCGCTTGACGATGTGAAGACCAAGGCCCGTCCCCTCGATATTGAGTGCGTTGCCACCCCGGAAAAAGCTGCTGAACAGATGGTGCTGGTCCTCTTCGGAAATGCCGATGCCCTCGTCCTTCACCGATAGTCTCAGCCCTCCGTCTGCATTGTGCGCCGCCTGCAACAGGATGGTGGCTCCGTCGGGAGAGAATTTGACGGCGTTGCTGAGCAGGTTGATCAGGATGTTCTTGAGGAGCCGTTTGTCGCTGACAAAGCCATCCGAGCCGGAATACTCGAATTCGATGCGCTGCCCGTCTTTTGCCAGCGGGCGCATTTCTTCCACCACCTCTTCGAGGAATTCTTTGACGGCAAAATGCGCCGGCTCCGCCCGGATCTTCCCCTCTTCCAGCTTGCCGAGGGAGAGGAAGTCTTCGAGCAGCGTATTGAGATGTTTTACCGAGTCCTTGATCCGCCGGATATGTTTATCCCGCCTATCCTGTTCATCCGACTGGGTATAGCGGGCAAGGAGGGCGGCCGAGGAAAGCACGGTGCTCAGGGGCGTCCGGAATTCATGCGAAGCCATGGAAACGAAGCGCGATTTGATCTCGTTCAACTGTCGCTCCTTGTCGAGCGCTTCGCTGAGCTCGCGCTGCGATCGCTCCAGTTCCTGCAGCGCTTCCTCCAGGATGAGGGTGCGTTGTTCTACTTTCGACTCCAGATCGGTATTCAGCTTGCGGATGTCTTCGGATTTATGCTGAAGTTCTTCCTGGCGGCGCAGCAGTTCCTGTTCCGCATGTTTGCGCTGGCTGATGTCGACGACGAACGCGATGACGAAAAGGACGTTCTTCTGCCGGTAGTGGCTCAGGCTGACCTCCACGGGGAACTCCGTCCCGTCTTTCTTCCTGGCAAAAAGGTCCCGTCCGTGTCCCATGGTGCGGTTGCTGGGGTGGTGATAGAATCCTTCCCTGTAGTGTTCGTGTTTGGAGTGGAACCGCTGCGGGATCAGCATATCGATCGGCTTGCCGATCAGTTCGCTGCGGTCATATTGAAAAAGGTGGTAAGCCGCGGGGTTCAGCAAAACGATCTTTCCCTTGTCATTGGTCAGGACTATACCTTCGGTCGCATGTTCGAAAAGCGCGGTCACCTGGTGCTGTTCGGCTTCGATGCTCCTGTACAGTTTTTTTACGTATACGACGAAGATCGTTGCAAGGATGATGACGATGACCGAGAAAAGATGCTGCAGCAACACCTGTTGCTGGCTCATGTTATCGTGCGGGTAGAGTGTAGAGACAATGATCAGCAGAACGCTGACGGCGCCGAAGAGCTGGGTGTAGAGGTCCTTTTTAAGGAACACCGTCAGCAGGATGGCTGCGATAAATCCGCCGTCGAAAAAACTATACGCGGGGTTGATGTACTGCAACACCGCCGTGCATAGGGTGACGATCGAGCAGAACAACAATATATGACCCGATTTTTCCTTGAACATCGGCCGATAGGAGTTTTAGCTAATGTACGATTCTCAGTCGTTGGTCAGTATAACTTTCAGCGATTTTTCTTTGTCGGCATGCTGGAAGGTGTCATACGCCTTCAGGATCTCTTCCAATTTGAAACGGTGGGTGATGAGGCGGCCGGCATCCAGTTTCTTCGATTGCACGGTCTTGAGCAGTAAGGGCGTAGTAACGGTGTCCACCAGCCGGGTCGTTATACTGATGTTCTTTGACCAGAGTTCTTCGAGGTGAAGGGTGACGCCTTTTCCGTGCACCCCGATGTTCGCTATTTTCCCCCCGGGGGCGACGATGGTCTCACAGAGTTCGAAGGTAGGCGGCACACCGACGGCTTCGATCGCGGCATCCACGCCTTTGTCATCGGTCATTTCCAGGACGACTTTGCGTACGTCTTCCTTGCCGCTGTTGATCGTTCGCGTTGCGCCGAATTTCCGGGCCACTTCGAGCCTGTTATCGTCCAGGTCGATCATGATGATGTCGGACGGGGAATAGAACTGTGCGGTCAGCAGCGCTGCAAGGCCAACGGGCCCGGCGCCCACGATCGCCACGGTATTGCCCGGTTCCACATGGCCGTTCAGCACGCCGCACTCGAAACCCGTCGGCAGGATATCGCTCAGCATTACCAGCGCTTCTTCATCCATGCCCTTCGGCACTTTGTAAAGACTGTTGTCCGCATGAGGGATCCGGGCGTATTCGGCCTGCACGCCGTCGATCAGATGGCCCAGGATCCATCCGCCGTCCTTGCAGTGCGAATACATGCCTTTGCGGCAATATTCGCAGTGTCCGCAGGAGGTGATACAGGAGATGAGCACGTGATCGCCTTTTTTGAACTGGCTGACGTTCGCGCCGGTTTCGACGATCTCGCCCACGCCTTCGTGACCCAGGATACGGCCGGGTGTCACCTCGGGCACATCGCCTTTGAGGATGTGCAGATCGGTCCCGCAGATGGTCGTTTTGAGGACTTTTACGATGACATCGCCCGGTTGCTGGATCGTGGGCTTTGGTTTCGCGGTCCAGGATTTCTTCCCGGGGCCTTCGTATACTAGTGCTTTCATATTTGTTATTTAATTGACTAATAATACCGGATCAGCGCGATGGGCCCGAATCCTGCCAGTGTGGCGGCGTCGAGCTGTTCCACGCTTCCCCCGTTCTCGAGGACTTTTTCCACGATCTCGTCGATCGGGTCTTCCCGATAGAAAGCGTCTGCGCCGGCGGACGATCGCCCGACGATGACGATCCGCGAGTTGCTGCAACGCGCTGCTTTTCGCACTTCTTCGATCCCGCAGACCAGTTTACCGGCTTCGGCGGCTTTTTCCATCTGGAGGAGCAATAACCGGTCGGTCACCTGGCGCCAGTCGTCCAGCATCGGTTGGAACATTTCCGCGAGTTCTTTGACGCTGGCGTCGATGCAATGTTTGTAGACATAGCCCGCGATATTCCTGTCGTTGCGGGTGATCCTGGCGAAGTGACCCGCGACCCGTTCGGTTCCCGCCACGAAGACGGGCAGGGGATAGGCCTTGAGCACGGCGCCGAGACCCTCGTCCATATGGTGCAGGAACTTATTGAGCATCACCTCATGCCGGTCGTTCCGGTCAGAGAAATTGCCTGTCTTCTCCGGAACTTCGTTCAGGTATGCATAGATGTTCTGGGGGGTATTGCTTTTGATCAGGCGCAGGCCGGAAGCGGTGCTGTAGTACATTTTGGATTGTTTTCCGCTGAGCAGCAACAGCAGGTAGTCTTTCCCTTCGGGTTTGCATTCCGCCAGGTCGCGGACACGGAACGGCCCGTCGATGATGACGCGCGGCTCGACGGCGAAATCGAGGTAAAGCGCCTTTGCCTCTTCCGCGGATGCGAACAAGGCCACGCTTCGCCTGTGCGTGGAGAAATTGAGGCTACGGACGAGTTGCTGCAGACGTTTGATGACGGGCATCGCTGCACCCGACGCATAGGTCTCGAGCAGCTGTTTTTCTGCGGAAGCCTGGAGACTTTGCAGCAGGGCATCGAGTTCACGCCTGGGCGTCATTTTGGGATCGAAGGGCAAAACGATCGCTGCGTGGGCAGCGGCGCTACCCGATCGTTGCTCCCGGATATTTTTTGCGCGGATGGCTGGAAGGCTCATATTCGATGTTTAGCCAAAGATATCCCCGGAGGCCTCTGCAGGACTATGAGTCGCGTCAGGGGCAGGTATGATCGTGGTCATTCCGGACGGCGGTGATCATGATCACGAATCCGGCTGACAGCACTCATTGGAGACGGTGCGTATTTTTCGGTCCTTTACAAAAAAAGAAACATGAAAAAGATCATGCTCGTGATGGACGCGGCCGGTTTGAGCATGCCGGCCGTCGATTTTGCCTGTTATATTGCGAAGTTGAGCCGCTCGCGTCTGACGGGGGTCTTTTTGGAAGGAGGTAGCGGCGACCTGGTCCCTGCCGGGCTGGCCGAAGAAACCATATCGGCCAATATCCGCAAATTCCGCGAAGCCTGCATCTGTCGTGAAACGTTGTCGCTGGTGCACCGCGACCGGGGACTGCCGTTGTCGGAGGTCATTTCGGAAAGCCGGTTTGCCGATCTGATCATCATCGATCCCGAACTGTCCGTTTCCGGGGCGGACCGGCATGCGCCGGGGCATTTTGTGAAGGATATCCTGGCCTCTTCGGAGTGTCCGGTGCTCATTTGCCCGTATTCGTTCGACGGTGTCGACAAGCTGATCTTCGCCTATGACGGCAGCACGTCTTCTGTCTTTGCCATCAAACAGTTCAGCTTTCTTTTTCCGGAGCTCAGCGAGAAGAAGGTGGTGCTCTTCCAGGTCAGAAAGGACGATGAGCGGGCTATCGAAGATCAGTTCAAAATGAAGGAATGGCTAAAGGCCCATTACATCGATATCGACTATGTATTCCGTAAAGGCGAAACCGCCGACCAGTTGTTCGGTTATCTGCTGGAGGAAAAGCGGGCGATCGTCGTGATGGGCGCCTATGGCAGGAGTATGTTGTCGATGTTGCTGAAGCCCAGCGAGGCGCGGATCGTCGTGAAGACGGTCGATCTGCCGTTGTTCATCAGCCACCGGTGATGGTACGCTCACCGGCGATCCGGGTGTGACAAACCGGCCGGCTATGGGGCGACGATCTTTGTGCCGGGCGTTTACTGTCCGGCTATCCGTGCGGAATCTTTTTGCCGCGGCGGAGCCTTTTGTGCGGCCTTTGCCTTTTTCCTGAAGAATCCCCTGAGCAGAAAATTGTGCTGCAGCGCCTCGAGGTCCTCGTCCAACTTTTCGCTGCTGGTGCGTAAATGGGCCGACGTAATTTTCAGATCGGAGGCGACGGTCTCGTCTTTCAACAGAACGCCTGCCGGTGTATTTCGCTGTCCCAGACCATCGCTGGCCTGCCGGATATTGGCTGCCGTGAGGGCGATCGTGGCGCTTGCGGTCCGGAGCTGGGTCACCATGTCCCGCACCTGTTGGAAAACCGTGGTATCGTTCGCCACCTCGTAGGCCAGGCCCGTCCGGTTGTTGAGCTGGCCCGCAAATGAGTCGAGACGGGCGGTGAGCTTGTCGGTCGTTTGCGCTGCCGTCTGCAGGCCGGCGACGGTCCGCCGGAGTCTTCCGGCAGTGGCCGGGTCATTCAACAGCAACCCAATCGTCCCCTTGCCCTCATTGATCTTGCCTGCAATGACCTTGAACTGGCCGGTAATGGACAACAGGTTCTTGTTATTTTCCTGCAAGGTCGCCAGCATGTCGTCCGTGTTCACCGTCTTTGTACCGGCGAGGGTGCCGCCGTCCGGCAGCCGGCCCGCGTCCGGCGTACCGCCGTACAGGACAACGATGCGGTTGCCGATGAGGCCGTCCGAACCGATCTTTCCCCTGGTGTCCGTGTAAAGATGTGCGAATTCATGGCGGCCGATGCTGAGGGTTACCTCGACGCGGTTGTCCGAAGTGAGGCCAATTTTTTTGACTGTGCCGACCTTGACGCCCGACAGCCAGACATTGTTGCCCGCCTGCAGACCTGACGCATCGTCGAAGACCACTCTTGCCAGCTGCGTCCGCGAAAATAACTGTTGCCGGCTGCCGACGGTCAGGACGGCCAGGACGAAAAGTCCTGCGCCCACGGCGATAAACCCTCCCAGCAAAGCATGATTTTTTATTTGCATACCGATGAATTCGATTTTCTGGTCAGCTCATCGCCACGAATTGACGACCTGCACGATCAGTATTTCTTCGATAAAGATCAGGAACATGGAGACGACCACCGCCGCGTTCGCCGCCTTGCCGACTCCCACCGTCCCCTGGACCGCATTGTAACCCATATAGCATCCGGTCACCCCGATGGTGAAGCCGTAGACGACGGATTTAAAGGCGGATGAAAAAAGATCGAGGAAAGAGATCCGCCCAAAGGCGTCGGACAGAAAGGCCGGAAGACTCGTCTGCTCGTTCTGGTTGATGTTGAGGAACGAGCCGGTGAGTCCCATGAAGGCCATATAGGTCACCAGCAAGGGCAACATACAACTGAGCGCCACGATCCTCGTGACCACCAGGAACCGGAAAGGATTGGCCGAAGAGACTTCCATGGCATCGACCTGTTCGGTCACCCGCATCGAACCGAGTTCAGCCCCGATGTTGGAACCAATCTTCCCGGCGATGATCAGCGACGTGATCAGCGGCGCCAGCGCCCGGATAAGCGCGAGCGATACCAGTGAAGGCAGCCATGAAGTTGCGCCGAAATCCGCCAGCGACGGTCGCGATTGTTTGGTGAAAACGATGCCCGTGATAAACCCGGTCAACGTAATGATGCCGATCGACTTGAGGCCCATTACGCGGCATTGCCGGAGGACCTCCCTCCACTCATACGGTGGTCGCATGACCTCATGAAAGAAGCGTCCGATGAACGCGCTGATCGTATACACCTCTTCCAGGTTGCGTTTCAGGGTGTTTTTCGGTGTGATCTCCGTATGGGGTGTCTCCTGGTCCATTCACGGATAAAGGTACCGCCCGTGCGTTGCAACGGGTGATGACGGGGGTCATGGACCGGATGATAAAACACATCTTTGGAATTGACCTTCGTCACCTTTCCCCGATCGCTCTGCGCCTATTTTGCAGATGAAATCGTTTGTACTATGCCCATCTATATAAGAAAGTTTGCGGAGATCGGTATGGCCGATGTCCCGACGGTCGGAGGTAAGAACGCTTCGCTCGGAGAAATGTTTTCCCGGCTTTCCGGCCAGGGTATCCGGGTGCCTGACGGCTTTGCCACCACGTCCGATGCCTTCTGGTATTTCGTCGACAGCAACGGTCTTCGGGCCCGCTTGAAAGAGGCGATGGCGCGTCTCGATAAAAAAGAGTTCACGAACCTTACAGCCATCGGTTCGGAAGCCCGCCGTCTCGTCGCCGGCGCCGCTCTGCCGGACGATCTCGCCAAGGCGATCCTGCTTGCTTATCAGCAACTCGGGGGCGACAGCGTTCCGGAAGTCGCCGTGCGCAGCAGCGCCACCGCGGAGGACCTGCCGGACGCAAGTTTTGCCGGGCAGCACGAATCCTATCTCAATGTGAAAGGCGCGGCGGCGTTGCTGGACGCCGTCCGGGACTGCTTTGCATCGCTGTATACGGACAGGGCGATCGAGTACCGCGAGGTCCATGGTTATGCGCACGAGAAAGTGGCGCTTTCGGTCGGCGTTCAGCTGATGGTCCGTTCGGACAGGGCGTGTTCGGGAGTGGGTTTTACGCTCGAACCGGAATCGGGTTTCCGCGACGTCATCCATTTGGCCGGCGTATGGGGTCTTGGCGAGAACATCGTGCAGGGGCAGTCGACGCCGGACGAATTCCTCGTCTTCAAGCCGACGTTGATCCGGGGTTTTGATGCGATCATCCAGCGAAGACTGGGTGAAAAGCAAATGACCCTGGTATATGCCGCCGAACCGGGTGCGGCCGCACGTACGGTGAACGAGCCCACCCCGGCCGAAAAAAGAAAGGCATACGTGTTGTCCGATAAAGAGGTGACGCAACTGGCCTTTTGGGCACTGGCCATCGAACGGCATTATGACCGTCCCATGGATATCGAGTGGGCCAAAGACGGTTTGTCGGGACAGTTGTACATCGTGCAGGCGCGACCGGAGACCGTGCAGTCGCGTCGCAATTCCGCTGTATTGACCGAATACGAAGTGACGGAAAAGGGGAAATGCCTGGCGCAGGGTGAGGCGGTCGGCGACCATATCGTCGCCGGAAAAGCGCGGCGGCTTTCCTCGCCGGCCGAAGGCCAGGTGGAGAAGGGAGACATCATCGTGACCGATATCACCAGTCCTGACTGGGACCCGTTGCTGAAAAAGGCGGCGGCCATCATCACGAATAAAGGCGGCCGGACCAGTCATGCGTCTATCGTTGCGCGCGAGCTGGGTGTTCCGGCAGTGGTGGGTACCGGCAATGCTACAGAAAACATCGCCGATGGCGCGGTGATCACCGTGTCCTGTTGCGAAGGCAAGACGGGGTTCGTCTACGAGGGTAAAGCGGGGTGGAAAGAGCGCCAGGTGGATCTGGGCCAGCTGCCGCTGCCGAAAACGACGCACGCCATGCTGATCCTGGCCGACCCCGAAAAGGCTTTCGAGCTTTCTTTTTATCCGAACCATGGAGTGGGGCTGCTGCGGATGGAATTCATCATTGCCAATCACATCGGGATCCATCCGATGGCGCTGGTGCGGTATGACACCCTGAAAGACACTGCGGCGAAAGAAAAGATCGCGCGGATGACCGAAGGTTTTCCGGACAAAAAGGAATATTTCATTTCCCGGCTGAGCCAGGGCATCGCTACCATTGCGGCCGCCTTCTATCCGAAAGATGTGATCGTCCGGATGAGCGATTTCAAGACCAATGAATATGCGAATTTGCTTGGCGGCCGGGAATTCGAACCAGAAGAGGAGAATCCCATGTTGGGCTTCCGGGGCGCCTCGCGGTATTACAGCGATCGATATACAGAAGGGTTCCGCCTGGAATGCGAGGCGATCCGTGTCGTTCGCGACGAAATGGGTTTGACGAATCTGAAGGTGATGATCCCGTTCTGCCGCACGGTCGGTGAAGCCCGCCTGGTGCTCGCCCGAATGGCGGAATACGATCTGCCGCAGCACCAAAATGGCCTGGAAGTGTATGTCATGGCCGAGATCCCTTCGAATGTCCTGCTGGCGAGCCGGTTTGCGCGGATATTCGATGGCTTTTCCATCGGTTCCAACGACCTGACGCAACTGACCCTGGGCATCGACCGGGACAGTGCGCTTGTTGCCGGATTATTCGATGAACAGGATGAAGCGGCCGAGGCGATGATCGCCTCGATGATCTACCGCGCGAACAAGGCCTGCACGCCGATCGGATTCTGCGGTCAGGCGCCGAGCGATCTTCCCGGTTTTGCCCGGTTCCTTGTGCGCCAGCACATCGACAGCATTTCCTTCAACCCGGATGCCTTGCTGAAGGGTATAGAAAATATCAATGCGGCCGAAAAAAGCGGCGCGGGAGAAGAGCTTCCTCCGGTCAATTCATTTCTATGAGCCGGTGGGGTGCGATACTATGGCTGGCCTTGCTGGGCCGTTCGCCCGTGACGGGTCCTCCGTTGCGTTACGCCCATTTGGTCGACCGGTTTTACCGGCAGCGTAATCACCAGCTGTTCTGGTTCGCGTCGGGTACGTTTGGCGCCGAATCGCGCAGGGTACTGCTGGCTGCGATCGACAGTGCGGCATGGCAGGGTCTCGACAGTAACCGGTATGATCCGGCCGGGCTCCGGGCGCTGGAGGCGCCGGAAGCAGGTGTACCGACGTTCGAACGGGACGCCCGGTATACGGATGCGGCCCTCTCTCTGGGTTTCGATCTGTACTGCGGCTCGGGCATCGAATCGATGATCGGTTACGACGGCGTCTCCCCGCGTTTCGCGGCGCGCGACGCCGGGTTCATGCTCGCCAGACTGATCGACGGAAGCACGGGCGGTTTGTCGGGATACCTGGACAGCCTTGAGCCTCGCTTTGCCGGCTACCGATCGCTGAAGCATGCGCTCGGGCAATACATCGACAGTGCGGCGGGATCTCGTTCGGAAAGCGACGTCCTGACCGGCCGTTTTGGGAATTTCCCGCATTATGTCTCCCGCATCCGCCAGCTGGAGGTCTCGCTAAACTTTTTTCGCTGGATGCACCATTTTGGATTCGACCGATTCGTCATTGTCAATGTTGCGGGCGCCGGTCTCCGGTATTATGCGGGCGATTCGCTCGCTCTGCAAATGCGTATCATCGCCGGCCAGGTTTCCAAACGGACGCCGCGTTTTGCGGCATGGATAGACGGGCTCGTTCTGTATCCCTATTGGAATATTCCGCGACGCATTGCCGTTAACGAATGGCTGCCGCTTTTCAGGAGGAGACCCGAGGCGGCTGCGCTGATGGAGATCGAGGTCCTGGACAGTCATGGCCGCCGGATCGATCCGTCCAGCATCGACTGGAGGAGCGTTCGTGCCGCTGATTTCCCGTATACGCTCCGTCAGGCGCCGGGATGCTTCAATGCACTGGGGGTGTTGAAATTCGATGTCAGCGACCCCTTCGACGTTTATATGCATGACACGAATGTCAAGAGCGCTTTCGCCTCTTCCTCGCGGTATCTGAGCCACGGTTGTATCCGGCTCGAAAAGGCCGCCCTGCTCGGTGATGTCCTGCTCGATCACGGTCTCGATACCGCACTGCTCAGCGCCTGTCTCCGGCACCAGGAGCCGACGCCCATCCGGCTGGCGCGACCGGTGCCTGTCTTCGTCCTTTATCTGACGGTAGTGCCTGACGGCTCCGGGGGCCTGCTTTGGCTCAAAGACATTTATCATCTTTGGTCCTGACGAAGGTCATGGACCTCTGCGGACGGGGAGTGTAGATTTAGGTCTAATACAACGTATATGGAAGACTTTAAAAAAGTGGAAGACCTGGTCGATCATGTCCGGGAATACGTGCATGTCCGCGTGGACGAAGCGCGTCTTGGTTTGGCCGAACGATCTTCGGGCGTCATCGCCACCCTTATTTCGGGCGCGGCGCTGGCGGGCATGCTCGCTTTCAGTTTCCTCTTCATCTGCGTGGCAGCGGGAATCCTGCTCGGCCGCGTGCTCGACGATCTCGTCGCTGGCTTTTTGATCGTGGCTGCCTTCGATATCCTGCTGGGATTGATCATTTGGTGGACCCGCAGAAGCGTTATCCGCACGCCGGTGATGAATGCCATCCTCCAGGAACTTTTCGAAAAAAAAGAAGACCATGAGAAAGATTAATCGTTTGTCGCAATTACGGAGCGAGCAGTTGCGGCTCGTTCGTCGCCGGTATGATCTCGAAAGCGATATCCGCCGGGATTGGAGCGGTCTCCGGCATCATTTAGAAGGCGCTTCCCTGGCCCGCGGCGCCCTTTGGTCCGGTATCGGGTGGCTCGGCCGCCGCCTGTTTCCCACCGAGCGCCGGCGCGGCGCCGGTGAGCATTCGCATGCTTCCTAAAGACGATTGCC
>DASZYU010000192.1:0-12421 GCA_035545215.1 Puia sp. | reverse complement strand
ACGCATCGAGGTCCTGGCCGAATCCTGCGGCGACTCCGTCGTCCTGCGCTGGGGACCTGCCAGCGCGCAGGCCTGGTCCAGCCTGAACCGCAGCGGCTACCTGGTCGAGCGCATAGACATCAGCGTGGCCGGCCATCCGGTCCGTGCCGTCATCACGCCTCAACCGCTGAGACCGCTCTCGCTCGAAGCTTTCAAAGCGCGCTTCGGCCCCCGCGACAAATATGCGGCCATCGCGGCACAATGTTTCTATGGGAAGAATTTCAATACGAACCTTCGTCAGGGACAAGCCGGCATCAAAGACAAAGCGGATGTCTGGAGGAACCGCTACGCTTTTGCGATGGAGGTGGCCGATTTTGACGGGGAAGTAGCCAGGGCGGAAGGGCTTCGCTATACCGATACCAGGGTCCAAAAAGGCGGTGTCTACATCTACCGCGTATATGCCGCGCAGCCGCCGCTTCACGGCAGGATCGATACGGGCAATGTCCTCGTTCAAAACCAGGGACGCGTCCCGCCCGGCAGGCCGCACCTCGGGGAGATCATCGCCCGGGACAGGCTGGCGGAGTTGCACTGGCCCCGCGGCGGACAAACGCAATACAGCGGGTTCCTCATAGAAAGGAGCGACGACGGGACGCATTTTCGGCCCATCACCGATCTGCCCTATCTCACCTCTCTTCCCGATACCAGCGCCGCCAAAAAAGATTCCGCGCACGCCCGGATCGTAGCGTTGTTGAAGACCTACGAGGTCTTTATCGACAGTCTGCCGCTCAACTACCATACGTATTCCTATCGCATCCGGGGCGTGAACGCGTTCGGAGAATGGAGTCCATGGTCGGACACGCTCAGCGCGTCGGGCAGCGACCTGACGCCTCCTTCGGCCCCGATCGTACAGACGCCGAAATTCACCCACGGCAGGAGCCTGATGTTGCGCTGGAAAAAGCCGGTAAGAGAACCCGATTTCAAGGGATACGTCATCACGCGGTCGCACAATGCGGCGGCGGGCCCCTATACCGCGATCACCAACAAACTGCTATCGCCCTCAGCCACCGAATTCGAGGACACGGCCGCATTTCCGCATGGCCAGAACTTCTACCTCGTGGTGGCGCTCGATACGGCCGGAAACATGGGCACTTCCATCCCCGCCATGGGCCTCGTCCCCGACAATACTCCGCCGGCCGCGCCCGTGGGCCTTAGGGGCTTCATTGACCGCAAGGGTCTGGTACACCTGGCCTGGAGGAGCAATGTGGAAGAAGATGTGCGCGGATACAAGGTCTATTTTGCCAATGCCGCCGACCACGTTTTCTCGCAGATCACGCTGCGTCCGACGACAGATACCGCGTTCACCGACAGCATTACCCTGCATACGCTGACCAGGTCGATCTGGTACAAGATCGCAGCGGTGGACTGGAACAACAACCATTCTCCTTTCTCCAATGCTGTCCAGTTGAAACGGCCCGACATCGTTCCGCCCGTCGCGCCGCTCGCCGAAAAGGTATATGTAGACACCGGCGGTGTTCACATCGATTGGATCCAGAGTTCGAGCGAGGACGTCGTCCGGTACGTCGTATACAGAAAGGAGGGCAAAGGCCCGTGGGTTCCCTGGGCCAGCCAGCGGCATGACACCTCGCGGGTGCGGTTCCACTTTACAGACGCCGCGGTCAAGCCATTCGTGTCCTACGCTTACACCGCAGAGGCGGTGGACGACGACAGCCTGCACTCCGGCCGGCCGACTCCCGTTCAGGCCATGGTAAAGACCGTTCCCGATCTGCCCGCGCTGAAGACCCTCACGGCGGAATATGACGAAAAAGCCAAACGGGTCCGTCTGCGCTGGCAATATGAAGGCACGGGCAGCTACTTTTTTATTTTATACAAGGGGACCGGAACGATCACGCGTTTCCGGTCCGTCAGCGCCGGCCAACTCGAATACATCGACAACGATCTTCCGGCGCAGGGGGGGACCGTTGCGTACGCGATACAGGTATCCTTCAGGGATAAGCGTGGTCAGACACGCGTCAGCGACAAGGTCGAGCTTCGCCTTCCGGCGGCCAAATAGCCATTTGAGTAGGCCGACGCGCCGACGCCCGCGCGCGCAATTCGCAGCAGAATGCGGAGGGCTATCCTCCAATAGCGCCACCTGAGCCCGAATTTGCCGGAAATGCGTTTATTTTGGTGATGAACTGGCCTGCCATTCTGCTCCTCGTCCACACCCTCGGTCATCCGGCGCCGCCGCCCGATAGCCCCTTCATCATCTACGCACACAAAGCCGAAAGGTTTCGGCATTTGCCCGTCGGGGATATCCGCCCCGAAGGCTGGCTCAGGGCGCAAATGCTCGCCAATCTACGAGGGTTCACCGGTCACCTGGACAGCCTGGCGCCCGGCTTGCTGATCCGCGACGATATTTTCGGACGCGACCGGCTGACCAGAAACGTCAAGAGAAAAGATGTCGGCGCGTTGGCCGGCGGGGATACATCTGCCCAGATCCAGTATCTCTGGTGGAACAGCGAAACGCAGGGGAACTGGCGGGACGGCTTTATCCGGTCGGCCATTCTCACGGGCGATCCTCAGACACTGAGCGAGGCGCGCGCCTACGTCAGACGCATCCTCTCCACGCAGGACCCCAATGGCTATCTGGGCATCTATGACCGGGACCTGCGTTATCGTTTTCATACCGAGAACGGCGAGCTTTGGGCAAAGACCACGCTGCTGCGCGGTCTGCTTGCCTGGTATGAGTATACCCGCGAGCCTGCCGTGCTCACTGCCGTGGAGCGCGCTGTCGCCGACGTCATGCGCAATTACCCGGCGGGACATTCGCATCCGTTCTATTCGACAACGCCGTATGTCGGCGGCCTCTCGCACGGGTTGATGTTCACCGATGTCCTCGGGGAACTGTACCGGCTGACCGGCCGGAAGGCCTATCTCGGTTACATCGTATTCCTGTACCGGGATTTCTCCGCGCAGCGTCTCAACGAAGACGCCCAGTATTCCCATGCGATCGATCCGGACTATCGCCTCCAGGGGCATGGGGTGCACACTTATGAACACCTGCGGGCGCTCGCGGCCGCGGCCTGGGCGTCGGGAAATCCGCGGCTGCAAAAGGCATGGAAAGACTACCTCGGTAAGATCGAGGGCGAGTTGTCGCCGTCCGGCGGGCCGGCCGGCGATGAATGGATCGCTAAAAGGTCCGGTGATGCAACGACTACCGGCTATGAGTACTGCTCGCTGGAAGAGCTGATGGACAGCTACATCGATTTGATGCAAAAAACCGGCTCCGCATCCTTTGGCGACGACGTCGAACGCCTTTTTTTCAATGCCGCGCAGGGGGCACGCGACCCGGAGGCGTCCTGTATCGCCTATCTCAAAACAGACAATTCCTACCAGATGACCGGCGGTCTGAACGGGGACACCGCTGCCCGCCAGATCCGTTATAAGTATTCACCCGTACACCAGGACGCGGCGGTATGCTGCGTCCCGAATGCCGGAAGGATCGCTCCCTATTTCGTGGATGCGATGTGGATGCTCGCCCCCACGGGCCCTGTGGCCACGCTACTCGGACCTTGTGTCGTCAGCACGACCTGGAAAGGACAGCCGCTGAAGATCCGCGAGTCGACCGGCTACCCCGATGACTTTACGTTCGACTTTACGGTCGCCGTGGCTCGGCCGGTAGTCTTCACATTGATCATTCGCAAACCGGCATGGGCAACTCGTTTCAGGCTCAATGCGCCTTATACCGAAAAAGATGGCTATATCCGGGTGACAAAGACATGGAAGTCCGGTGAATCGATCCGGCTTGCGTTCCTGCCCGCCGTGCAAACCGCCAAGGACCGCAAAGGCGACACCTATTTCACGTATGGCCCCCTGGTCCTCGCTCATCCGATCCCGGCGACCAGTATGCGCACGAAGCGCTATCCGCTGGCCGGTTTCTACGATTATCAATATCGCCCGGACAGCCTGGTGCTTTATCGTTATGATGGAGGTGACATCTCGCGTTCGGGTGAACCGTATTCCGGTTTCGGCGCCGTGCGGTTCGAGGCGATGCTTTCTGAACGCGGCACAAACCGCAAGGAGAGCGTCTGGCTCGTCCCGATGGGCGGCACGATCCTGCGGCAGGTGACGTTCCAGGCGGACCATGCCCGGTAAGGAGCAGAAGTTTATTTACGGGTGCTGATGAAATGGGCTATTTTTACGGATGGCAGGATAAACTGCCGGGCATCACCCTGAAATTTTGGCATCGTCGTGAAAACAAAGACCATCTTCATCCCCGTACTCCTTGCGTCCCTCTGTTTGTCGGCAGCTGCTCAACCGGGCACTTCGCAACCGGGCGCCTCGAAATCGTCCCGCCCCGGTCCCGGCCAACGCGAGGTCATCTACCATGTCTTCCAACGCAGTTTCTTCGACGCCAATGGCGACCGCAACGGCGATCTGCGGGGCCTCACCCAAAAACTGGACTATCTCCGGCAACTCGGGGTGACCACCGTCCTGCTTACCCCCTTGTACCGGTCTGTGTTTTATCACAATTATTTCGCGGATGACTGGCACGCGATCGACCCGGACTATGGTTCTCTCAGGGACTTTACCAACCTCGCGAAAGCGCTCCACTCGCGCGGCATGCGGCTATACGTGGACATGGAAACCCAATATGTCACCGACCAGCATCCGTGGTGGAAATCGGCCGTCGGCAACGAGCGGTCCCCCTATCGCGACTATCTCCTGTTCGACGACTCGCAACACCGGAAACCGAGCCCGATCATCTGGGGCATCACGGATTTGAAAGGTTACAACGGGGTCGCGCGGAAAGTCCCAACCGTCAATCTGCACGATCCGGGCGTGCTCGCCTATAACGAAGCTCTGTTTTCCTGGCTCGCCGATCCCAACCACGACGGTAAATTCGATGACGGGGTGGACGGCTTCCGCCTGGACCATGCGATGGATGACCTCGACGGCAACCCGAGGCTGACGGGCTTGTTCACCCGTTTCTGGTCCCCGCTGATCGGCCGGCTGAAAAAGCTGAATCCGCGCCTTATCTTTATCGCGGAGCAGGCCAATTGGTTCTCTTTCGGGTTCGACTATATGAGCGAGGGACACATCGACCGGGTGTTCGCTTTCCGCCTGGCCATGGCCATCAATTCTTTCGACAAGACCCAGATCGAAAAGGCCGCAGATACGACGTTGAAGCAATTGCCGGCCGGCAAGGAGCAGGTCGTCTTTATCGAGAATCACGATATGGACCGGTTTGCCAGCCGTGTCGGCAGGGATCCGGGCAAGGAACGTGTAGCAGCGGTTTTGAACATCCTCCTCGGCGGCATTCCTTCGGTCTATTATGGACAGGAGCTCGGCATGTTCGGGAAAGGCGGCAACAACCGGTTCGGGAACACCGATGCCAACGACATTCCGCGCCGCGAGGCCTTCGAATGGTATGCCGCCGACACCGGAAAGGGAATGGCGCTTTGGTATAAGAACACCGGACCGTGGTGGGACAGCACGAATCTCAAACCCTTCGACGGGATCTCGCTCGAAGAAGAACGATCGGACCCCCGGTCGTTATGGAACTGGTACCGGGAGCTGCTGACTTTACGGAGAACCAACGAAGTGCTCCAAACCGGCTCATACGATCTGCTTCCGAATACGAACCCAAAAGTATTTTCCTGGCGCCGGCGACTAAGCGGAACGACGGCATATCTCGCGGTCAACCTGTCGGACCAGCCGCAGCAGGCGACGGTGCAAACCGCCTCCCCATTGATGGAGGTTTTTGGCAATGCCACGATAACACCCGGCCATGGACAGTTCACGATCAGTCTTCCGCCTTATGGCGCAGGCGTATGGATGACGACAAACGCCGGATCATCCCTGTAGACCCTATTTTCGAAGCAGCCTGGCATCGATGAGCTTCATCAGCTGGTCTTTGTAGTGCTTACTGACGGGTAAACGGATCTGCCCTACCGTGACCTCATTGCCGGTCAGCGAACGGATCTTGCCGGTCGCCACGATATACGATTTATGGATGCGCAGGAACTTCCCCGCGGGCAGCTGTTCTTCCAGCGAACGCATCGGCGTCAGCGTCAGGAATTTCTCACCGGCCGTATGGATGCTGCTGTAATTCTGGCATGCCTCCACGAAAAGAATGGAATCATACAGGACCTTTTCGTATCCGTTGTTGCACTTGATAAAAAAATAGTCGTTCGCCGCCACCCCGGCCGCTGCCCCGGTTGCGTCACCCACCGTAGTCGTGCCATGTATACTCTTGCGCGCCACCAACTCCATCACGTCGCGCGCACGATTCACCGATTTGAGGAATCGTTCGGGCGCGATCGGCTTCACGAGGTAATCCAGCACATTCAGCTCGAAGCCCTCCAAAGCAAAATGCGGGTAGGCCGTTGTAATGATGACCAGCGGCGGGTCCTTCAGACCGCGAAGGAAATCGATGCCGCGGACCCGGGGCATCTGGATATCGAGAAAGATGAGGTCGATAGGCTCGCGGGCCAGTACGTTATTCGCTTCAGGAGCGCTGCTGCACGATGCCCTCAGGTCCAGGAACCCCGCCTCGCGCACGAGGAGCTCCATCCCTTCGAGCGCCAGTGGCTCGTCGTCCACGATGATGCAACGTATCGTCATTGTACCGGTATTTTGAGCTGGACCGAATGCCGCTGCCGATCCCTTTGAATGTCGAGTGAATGCCGTCCGCTATAAATGAGTTCAAGTCTGCGGCGGACATTTTCCAGACCGATACCGCCGCTGGCCCCATCGCCTCCTCCCACGGCCGCGCCGCCAAAAGCACCCGCGATCCCCGGCTCACTCGCGCCGTCCCGTACCCCTCCTCCCACGGCCGCGCCGCCAAAAGCACCCGCGATCCCGCCGGCCCCGCCTGCGCCCCACGCCCCGCCGGCCTCCGCATCGATGGTATTGACCACCGACAATTCAAACGATCCATCCCTGCAGCGCAGCCGGACCGCCACCTGGTTGGCGCGATCCGTAAAAGCAGATACGAATTTAAAGGCATTTTCCACAAAGGGGATGATCAGGAGCGGAGCGATCGAAAAATTCCGCACTTCTGGGCCCACTTCGTATTCGGTGCAAACCATACTCCCTTTGCGTAGCTTCTCCAGCCCGATATAATTGTCGAGATACACGATCTCTTTTTCGATGGGTATGCGATCCGCATTGCAATCGTACAACTGATACCGGAGCATGTCGGCAAATCGCAGCAAAGTATGCGACGCGAGCTCGGGATCCTTTCTGATGAGCACATAAATGCTGTTGATCGCATTGAACAGGAAATGCGGGTTCATCTGCGACCGGAGAAAACGGAGCTCATTCGCCGTTTTTTCTTTTTCGAGCAATTGGGTCCGGCGGTTGTTGCGCACCATGTCCCGGATAGATTTGATCGCGAGAACTACAAATGCTGCATAAAGATTTCCCAATGCCACATACCCCAGGTCCGCACCGACCGGGTACGGCATCGGAACCCGCGCAAGCCGGAATACCGCGACCTGGAGGCCCGTGACCGAAAAAGTCGATAACACGATTCCCGCGGCGAGGAGCAGGGTGAAAATGCCGTAACGCCGGGTATGGAAATACCGCGGGATCAGCCGGTAAATGGAGTAATAATTGAGCGTCCCCTGTCCGATCGCCCAACTAAGCGTAACCAGCACCGCCAACGCAAGAGGCGTGTGCGAGCTCCGGATCGATACCTCGGTCCAAAACACAAAATAGACAAGCCAAAACAGGAAATGCCATTTATATCGACGCAGAAAGGTCATAGCCGCAATTCATTTCCCGGCAAGTTATTTTTTACCCGTGTCCTTTGCAATAGCAATCCATGAAATGCGTCCCTTTATTGCTGAGATGCCCATATTGGAGGATATCGGGGCAACAGGGCCGGTCACGCCGCCCTTGACCCGCGGTTCCGCGCCGGGACGGCATATTGTCCCTGGATTTGCTGCATAGGTCAATCTGGTTTCCGGATCCGGCGTCTCAGTCGTCACTTTACGCATCGCTCAACATCAACAAAACTGCTTTTTTATGAAACCGATCATTCTTTTGGCAATCACCCTTCTGACAACGCGGAGCCTTCGCTCCCAGTCTTTTGCCGTCGAAAAAACCGGCCACGGGAGCGCCCTCATCTTTATTCCGGGTCTGGACTGCGGCGGGGAAGTGTGGAAGGACGCGGTGGCCCATTTCTCATCCCGGCACACCTGCTACATCCTGACGCTGCCCGGATTCGCGGGACAGCCGCCGGTCGCCGGCGACACCGACATTCTCGGCACCGTGGTTACACAGCTGGCCGATTTTATCCGTCAGAACCATATTCAAAAACCCGTGATCGTCGGCCACAGCCTCGGTGGCTGGGTGGCACTCGATTTCGCCGTGGCCCATCCCGATCTGCCCGGTGGCCTCGTGATCGTTAGCTCGGCCCCTTTTCTACCCGCCCTTTCGATGCGCGGGATTACCGTGGACAGCGCCGCCAGGATCGGCCGGCTGATCAAAAGATCCATGTCGGGACAAAACCCTGCCCAGGTCGCGGCTTCGCAAAAAATGATTCTCGCGGCGATGATCCGCGACTCGGCACGAATAAATGAGGTGGCCGCAATGGCGGCCCGGTCCGATCAACCTACCCAGGGCGAGGTCATGTATGAACTGTTCAGCCGGGATCTCCGGCCCTCGATGGGCGAGGTCCGCTGCCCGGTCCTGGCACTAGCCGACTGGTCGGCCTACAAGGCGTATGGCGCTACCGCCCAGTGGACCAGGGCCAGCCTCGACGGCCAATACCAAAAACTGTCCGCTGCCAATGGCGCCGTTCTCACCATCGCCATCAACGACAGCTCCAAACATTTCATCATGTTCGACGAACCGGAATGGTTCTATGAACAGGTCGATCGCTGGTTGGCAGCCAAATAAACGCCCCGCTCCCCCGCGCCCTCCAAAACCTGCGCCCTTTGAAACGCGCCGCACCTCCTCGGATCCCGCCCCGCCCGCGCCCTCCGAAACCTGCGCCCTTTGAAACGCGCCGCACCTCCTCGGATCCCGCTCCGCCCGCGCCCTCCAAAACCTGCGCCCAGAGCCGGTTCGGGCGGACGAATGTGGATAACTATGTGACTAACGGGTGCAGAACTGCAGCAGAAAAAATTTGGAAGTCGGGGATTGGTGGATGTATCTTAGAAGTACAATTGAGGGACAGAAAATCGATAAAAAGAAATGAAGTCTCTTAAGGGAAGTGGAAGTTCAAAGGATAGAAACTCGAAAGAGTAGAAATTCATAAAGAACCGAAACGACCTACAAAAGCATCGGGTTAGTAAGTAGGGGAGACTTCGGTCAAAGCTGCTGAAAACGACTTGGTGCTTTTTGTTTTTTCATACCCCCCAGCTCATGTTGCTCCGGATCTTCTACTCCGCAACGCGGAATTTTCAGCGGTAGCCAGACAGTAAACTGCGCCCCCTGACCTTTTCGGATTCCGCCAGGATAAATCCCGAATGATTCTTGACGATTTTGGCGACGACGCTCAACCCGACGCCCGTTCCCGCGAACTCGGAGCGCGAATGCAAACGTTGGCCCCCGCCGGGCGTTATATCCGGGAATTGTTCTACCTTAAAACTTTTCTTCAAGAAGCACCGATACATGCGATCATTTCCCGTTAGCGCCACTTATGCCGATCTGTACGAACTGACCATGGGAGAGGTCTATTTCTTCGAACGGAAGACGGACATTCCCGTTTGTTTCGATTATTTTTTTCGCAAGCTCCCCGGCGGCAGCGGGTATGTGCTCTTTGCGGGCCTGGAGGACTTGCTGGAGACACTCGAAGCATTGAGGTTTACAGGGGAAGACCTCGACTTTCTCCGCGAGCTCAAATTCCCTGCTTCCTATATCGAATTTCTGGCCCGATTTCGCTTCCGCGGTAAGATCCATGCCGTTTGTGAAGGCGAGATCGTCTTTCCCGGATGCCCCATCCTTCGGGTCGAGGGGGGCCTGTTCGAGACTCAATTGGTCGAGACCCTGCTCCTGAACATACTCAATTTCGAATCGCTCGTGGCGACCAAGGCTTCGCGGATAAAATATGTGGCGGGCGACAGGGCCGTCAGCGACTTCGGTCTTCGCCGCTCGCATGGCCCGGGCGGCATCCTGGCGACCCGCGCGACATTTATCGGAGGGGTCGAAAGTACGAGCAATGTCTATGCTGCCGAAAAATACGGGCTGCCCGTGTCCGGGACCATGGCGCATTCCTTTATCGAAAGCTACGACTCCGAGCTCCAGGCCTTTCGTGCCTTTGCCGGCGTCCGGCCGGACGATGCGATCTTTTTGGTGGATACCTATGACACGTTGTACAGCGGCGTCCCGAATGCCATCCTCGTAGCCCGGGAAATGGAAAAAAAGGGGCTTCGCGCAGCCGGCGTGCGCCTGGATAGTGGCGATCTGGCTTATCTTGCAAGACGCTGTCGCGACATGCTGGATGAGGCGGGGTTGGGCTATATGAAGATCGTCGTATCCAACCAGCTGGATGAACACGTGATCAAAAGCCTGCTCGATCAGGGCGCGCCGATCGACGTATTCGGCGTCGGCACCAGGCTGGTCACGGGTCATCCCGACGGCGCGCTGGACGGCGTGTACAAGCTATCGATGTCGGACGGCAAACCAAAGATCAAGCTGTCCGAAAACCTGTCGAAGTTGACGCTGCCGGGCATCAAGCAGGTCAGACGGGTGTTCGATGCCAACGGACTGTTTTTCGGGGCTGACGTCATTGCATTGGAGAGCGAGGCGGGCGTACCCGTTATGGTTCATCCGGTGGAACCCGGTAAATCACTGTCGATCGGCCATTTGCGCCAGGAGCCGCTGCTTCGGGTGGTCATGGAGGATGGACGGCGTGTGTCGCCGGCCGCTATGGTTGGGGATATCGCCGCGTACGCCCGCAAAAGACTGTCACTCCTGCCGGCTGAATACCGGCGGTTCGAAAATCCCCACCTGTACAAAGTGGGTTTGTCCGGGGAATTGTTGCGTTTGCGCGACGAGGTGAGACAACGGCATATCCAGCGGAATTAAAAGCTAAAACTATACACATGAACCGACTCTTCCTGACGGCGCTCCTGCTCGTCCTTCTTCCCTTGCTTGCGCTTTCCCAGCAGTTCAACGGCGTAGACATGAATCTCGGGAATATCTACCGGTTATCGAATGCCCGTTCGCGATCCATCAGTCCGGAAAATTTCACCGGCGCCAAAGGAGGCGCAGCGAAAGCGACTACCGGTACGGGGGCCGGAGCGGCCCGCGATCTGGGTCCCGGTTGGAAGATCAGCCCCAGCGTGGTCATCAGGGCGCATACGGTCTTTACGCTCGCCGAGATCGACGGACCGGGTTCCGTTCAGCATATCTGGATGACGCCGACGGGAAACTGGCGGTATTCGATTCTCCGCTTTTATTGGGACGGCGAAACGACTCCTTCCGTTGAGGCGCCGGTCGGCGATTTTTTCTGTATGGGGTGGGGGAGATATTCGCCGCTGCAATCGCTCGCCGTGTCCGTCAACCCGGGCAGCGCCTTCAATTGTTACTGGCCGATGCCGTTTCATAAGAAATGTCGGATCACAATGGAGAACATCGACGATGCAGATATGACGCTCTATTACCAGATCGACTATGTCCTGACCGAGCTGCCGCAGGACGCGGCGTATTTCCATGCCCGTTTCCATCGTGTGAACCGGCTGGCTTTTAAGGATAACTATGTGCTGGTGGACAGCATCCGCGGCAAAGGTCAGTATGTCGGCACCTACCTCGCCTATGGGGCGCACGACAATGGCTGGTGGGGCGAGGGGGAGATCAAATTCTACATGGACGGCGACACCGATTACCCGACCATCTGCGGCACCGGCACCGAGGACTACTTCTGCGGCAGCTATGACTTCGACACACGCACAAAGAATGCGGCAGGCGCAGAGGTCTCGCATTATACCGAGTTCTGCAGCCCATACAGCGGCCTGGCGCAGGTGATCAGGGGAGACGGGCATTACGACGTAATGCAGCGTTTTGGTCTCTACCGCTGGCACATCACCGACCCGATCCGTTTCGAGAAAAGCCTCAAGGTCACGATCCAGGACCTGGGCTGGCACAGCGGCGGCCGCTATCTGCCTTTGCAGGACGATATCTCTTCGGTCGTTTACTGGTACCAGAGCGAACCGCATCAGGCCTTCCCGCCGTTGCCGTCGAAAGATCAGCTGGAAGTGAACTAGCATCGCTGCCGGATATTTCAACGCGGTGCCCGATGATCAAATGGGAATAAGCTGGCCTATCGCCTCAATTTGCCGCTGTCGCGCCCATGATCACCGGGTCCTAAACCAGCGACCCCTTGAAAATGGTCCGGAAGCGATACCTTAGCGGTTCAAATCGGCTTGATGAGCACTGCGATCGGCGGCACGGGTGGAATTCGGGCGATCATTACCGGCGCAACCGG
>DASZYU010000191.1:0-14796 GCA_035545215.1 Puia sp. | reverse complement strand
ATCGCCGTCGCTTAGGTCGACGGTCAGCAGTCCGTCGTGGTGACCATGGTCGCCGCAGCTGAGTTCGATGTGGTAGCTGGGCATGGCGGGCACCGTCGGGACCCCGGTCCTTTTTTCCGAAACCAGTTTTTGGATAAGCCGGTTGCGTTCGACGGCGATGTATTTTCGCATCCGGGCGTCGCGGTCGATGTCGTAATAGACGATGCCGTCGACGATCGTTTTTTCCGCGCGGGCGTAGATACTGAGCGGGTTATCGCTCCACAACACGAGATCGGCATCCTTGCCTTCCCTGATGCTGCCCACGCGGTCGGCGACGTGCAGCGCTTTGGCCGGGTTGAGCGTCACCATCTTGAACGCGTCGTCTTCGGACATACCCCCGTATTTTACGCTTTTCGCCGCCTCCTGGTTCAGCCGGCGCGCCTGTTCGGCGTCGTCCGAATTGATACAAACGTTCAGTCCCAGTTTTTGCATGATGGTCGCGTTATAGGCGATAGCGTCCTGTACCTCCATCTTATAGGCCCACCAATCGGAGAAGGTGGAGACGTTGCTGCCCTCGGCCTTCATCTTGTCGGCGACCTTGTAGCCTTCGAGTATGTGCGTGAAGGTATTCACCGTGAAGCCGAATTTGTCGGCGACGCGCATCAGCGCGGTGATCTCGCTTTGAACATAGGAGTGGCAGGTGATAAAGCGTTTGTGGTCGAGGATCTCGACGAGCGCGTCCAGCTCGAGGTCCCTGCGGGTCGCTCCGGGCGCCGCCTTGCGGGCTTTTTCATAATCGCGTGCGCGCGTGAACGCATCCATCAGGACCTCTTCGACGCCCATCCGGGTATCCGGGAAGCGGTTGTTGTTCGTGGAGGTCGTCCGCTTTACGTTCTCGCCGAGGGCGAATTTGATAAAAGGATCCCAGTTCCTGAATTTGAGCGCGGTATCGTTGACGCCCCAGCGCAATTTGATCAGCTGGGTCTGTCCGCCGATGGTATTGGCCGAGCCATGGAGGATATGGCTGCTGGTGACGCCGCCGGCCAGCTGGCGGTAGATATTGATGTCCTCGGGGTTGAGATTGTCGGCGATCCGGACCTCGGAGGTTACGGATTGCGCGCCTTCGTTGATCGAGAACGCAGCGATGTGCGAGTGTTCGTCGATGATCCCGGGCGCCAGGTATTTGCCTGTGCCGTCGATGACCTCGGCGCCGCCGGCTTCGAGGTTCCTGCCGATGCGGGCGATCTTGCCGTTCCTGACCAGCACATCGGTATTCGGCAGCCGGCCTTCTTTTTCATTCGTCCATACGGTCGCATTTTTGATGAGCAGGTCGTGGGCCGTGGGGAGGCTATCCCAGCCGTAGCCGTCGAAGGGATAAAGCACTTTCCCGAGGCGGTCGGGACGGCGCCGGGGTTTGCCCGCGGTATCGGGCGGGGCCGGTTTGGAGAAGGTGGCCGTCCAGACGACCAGATCGCCGCCCGAATCGACGCCATTGCCGTTGAATACGTCCCCATTAAGCGTTCCGCTGAGATGCGTTGCGCCGCCGGAGCGTCCGCCTCCGGGTCTTCTGCCGCCGTTCCCGCCGTCAGGAGGCGTTTCACCGCCAGGTCTGCCGCGGAGGCCGCCGCCGGGGCCCGCGGCCGCTGTGTTGCCGCCGAAGGTCAGCGACACCAGTTTGCCATCGAAGGTAAGTTTACCCGGAAGGGTGTCCTTGCCGATGACGTTCGCAGTCGTCGAAGACCGGACATCGAGCGTATAGTTCGAGGAAACGCCGGATTGATCGGTGATGACGAGATCGTACAGGCCCCTGACGTCTTTCCACGAGTCTTCTCTGACGCCGTATTTTTTGCCCTGTATCCAATTTTCGACGATGTTGGTCTTCTCGTTGAAGACCGGACCCGTTGTGATGAGGAAATTAGCCAGCTTGCCAGCGTCGAGCGAACCGACCTTGTCGTAGATGCCGATCAGCGTGGCAGGCGTTTTGGTCAGCGCTTCGAGTGCGCGCGTCTCGGTAAGCCCGTATTCGAATGCCTTGCGCAGATTGGTGTAGAATTGCCTGGGGTCGCGCAGATCGGACGCTGTCAGGCAGAAGTTGATGCCTGCTTTCTCAAAAGCGCCGGGATTGGTCGGGGCGAGCTCCCATTGTTTCATATCGGCGAGCGAGACATAACGGGCGGCATCCGGATCCTCCACATCCATGGCTTGCGGGAAATTCAGGGGAACGATGTATGCGGCCCTGGTGGCGGCGATCTCCTTTATCCGCTGGTACTCGTTCTCGCCCGCCTTGATGATATATTGGACCCCGAATTCATCGCCGATGCGGTCGCCATGAAGATCGCCCCATTTGTCGTCGCCGTCGAATATCTGCGGGAGGGACTGTTCGTCGTTCCAGGCCTGAAGGCTCAGATTGGTGCCTTCGTGGTAGTGGTTGTTCCTGTACCAGGCGGCATCGAGGTAGGTCTGGCGAAGCAGCGCGATGGCCCCCATCAGCGAAGAAGGATAGCTTTGAGTCGAAGTGCCTTTGTTGAGCGAGTAGTTAGCGGAAGCGCGTTCTTTGACGATAACGAGGTTCTCGTTATCGTTGGCCAGCGTTACCACGACGCCGGTGCCCCTGGCGATGCCGTCTTTCTCGTGCGAGAGAACCGTACCGAACCCGATGTCGCGGAGCGGTTTGGCTTTGGCATCATCGGCGACGAATAGCCGCGAGGCGTCTGTTTCCGGGTGTATCGCCTGGTTCCAGTTGTAAGCCCCCCTGGTGTTGGAGGTGATTTGCGCCGGTTGCCGGAAGAAATCGGCTATATTCGCTGGTGCGCCGCGGCCGCCTCTTCCCTCCCTTTCGGGTTCGGCAATACCATAGTCGCTGTACAGATCGATAAAAGACGGATAGATATATTTGCCGCTGCAATCGATGACGACGGCGTCCTTCGGCACGGTCAGACCAGCGCCCGCACCGACGATCAGACCGTCGCGGATGATCAGTGTTCCGCCAGTGATGAGATTACCGCCTTCTTTTACGAGCGTGGCGTGGGTAAACGCAAAACAACCTACCCGGGGATCGGCGACGCCGTTGACGGGAAAGGTCGATTGCCCGGACGATAGATACGTAACGAATAAAAGTGTAGTAGTGAAGGAGAGGATCCTGCCCCTCGGTCGATGACGCGAGTTTCTCATGTTCGTTAGTTTTAGGCTAATGAAATATTAATCCCTAATATACTTAAATGGACTAATTTCAGCCTTTGGATATTTTACCAGCGGCAAAACGTCAACAGACTATCGGTGAGTGGCCTCGCCTCCTATATCGATCATACCATCCTAAAGCCTACGACCACACATATCGATATTAATAAGATATGTGACGAGGCGCTGGAGTACGGGTTTGCCGCCGTTTGCGTGCCTCCGTCCTTTGTCGCGCTGGCGCGGCAGTCGGGTGCCAGGGTCGCAACGGTCATCGGGTTCCCGTTCGGTTATTCGGTAATGCGAGCCAAACTGGCGGAGGTGGAGCAGGCCCTCGCGGATGGCGCGGACGAACTGGATGTGGTCATCAACCTGACGGCGCTGAAAGAGGGGGATTGGGGAATGCTCGCCGGCGAAATGCAGTTGTTGATGGAGCCGATCCACCGTGCGGGGCGGCTGTTGAAAGTGATCATCGAGAGCGGCGTGTTGACCGACGAGGAGATCATCCGGTGTTGCACGCTTTATGGCGGGATGGGCGTCGATTTCCTGAAAACCTCGACCGGCTATGCAGAGAAAGGCGCCAGCATAGAAGCGGTAAGGCTGATGCGGCAGCATCTGCCGCCGACGGTCCGGATCAAGGCATCCGGCGGAATCCGAACGGCGGTATTGGCACGGCAATTGATCGACGCAGGGGCATCGCGGCTGGGTACGAGCTCCGGGGTTTCGCTGGTGTGCGAACAATCGGCCGGGGCCGGTGGTTATTAAAAAAATAATTATGTATAAATTGATATTCATACTGCTGTTGGCGGTGTCCGGGCGGGGATGGGCGCAGTCCGATACGGGCGGTGTCAAAGTAGCCGTCGACCCGCGCGTCGAGCAGCTGATCCGGAAGCAGATTGCGATCAATGAAGCGACCACACTCGAGGCGCGCCGGCATGTGCCGGGTTTTCGGATACAGGTGATCAGTTCACCCGACCGCAACCAGGTAAATGCCGCGAAGATCAAGATCTATGAGGAATTCCCGGACTGGAAACCGTATCTTTTGTACCAGGCGCC
Organism: Puia sp.; assembly: GCA_035545215.1. Classification (GTDB taxonomy): domain Bacteria; phylum Bacteroidota; class Bacteroidia; order Chitinophagales; family Chitinophagaceae; genus Puia. Next base: position 10,587 of record DASZYU010000191.1, on the reverse strand, counting down.
CAATTACAAACTGCGGGTGGGCGATTTCAGGACCGAGGACGAGGCGAATGCCGCCATGCAGCAGTTGTCCCGGCTCTTCCCCTCCGGCCTGTATGTGATCCGAGATATCATAGAGATCAAACTGTCCGACGTGCAGAAAATGGATTCGACGATCCGATGACCGACGCCCCAGGGCGGGAACGAAAATGCAATCTCATGCTGAAAGAAAAGATCCGGCAGCTGGCCAAAGACTACTCTCCCGACCTCATTGCCATCCGGCACCATTTGCATGCGCATCCCGAGCTATCGTATAAAGAGTTCGAAACCTCGAAGTTTGTTCAGCGTCAGCTCGCGCAAACGGGCATACCCTACCGGGTCATGGCCGGGACCGGCGTTGTCGGCTTACTGAAAGGGAGGAACCCGGACAGCCGGGTCATCGCTCTGCGGGCGGACATGGATGCGCTGCCGATCCAGGAAGCGAACGACGTCGCTTACCGATCGAAGAACGACGGCGTAATGCATGCCTGCGGGCATGATGTGCACACCACTGTTTTGCTGGGTGCGGCGCGGATCCTGCACGATCTGAGGGAGGAGTGGGAAGGTACCGTAAAACTGATCTTCCAGCCGGGAGAAGAGAAAAATCCCGGCGGGGCCAGCCTCATGATCAAGGAGGGGGTGCTGGAAGACCCGCAACCCCAGGCCATTTTCGGTCTTCATGTCCATCCGGGTCTGGAGACGGGAAAGCTGAGTTTCCGGGGAGGAATGGTCATGGCGAGCGCGGATGAGCTTTATATCACGATCCGCGGCAAGGGCGGGCATGCGGCGGCGCCGCATCTTACCGTCGATACTATCCTGGTCGCATCGCATTTGGTGGTGGCCTTACAGCAGATTGTCAGCCGTAACCGGAATCCCTTATCGCCGTCTGTCCTTTCCATCACGTCGGTACAGGGCGGCCATACGACGAATGTCATTCCCAGCGAGGTCCGGCTGATGGGTACCTTTCGCGCGATGGATGAAGAATGGCGCTTCAGGGCGCATGAACTGATCCGGCGGCAGGCGACGGAACTGGTGCACAGCATGGGCGCCGAGATCGACCTTCATATCGATGTCGGCTATCCGATGGTCTACAACAACGAGGAGTTGGACCGGGTCGCAAGGGCGGAAGCCCGCGAATACATGGGGACGGACCGGGTACTGGAGACGGAGGTGCGGATGGGCGCCGAGGATTTCGGCTATTACACGCGGCTGGTTCCGGGATGTTTTTACCGTCTTGGCGTAATGAACGTGGACCAAGGTATCACTTCGGGTGTTCATACGCCGACCTTCAATATCGATGAGGCTGCCATAGAGATCGGCGCGGGGATGATGGCATGGCTGGGCGCGAATACGCGATTCTCGCAGTAGCGACGCCGGATGATGCCGGTGTTTTTTGGGACTGCGGCCCGCGTGAAAGGCCCCTATTTCGGGCATTTTCGTATTTTGCAGGGATAATGACGCAAAAAAAACAGCTCCGAAAAGAGCAGGCGCTCGAATACCACTCCAAGGGAAGACCGGGCAAAATTGAAGTCATACCGACCAAAGAGGCAAAAACACAGCGGGATCTGTCGCTGGCCTATTCTCCCGGTGTAGCCGAACCCTGCAAGGAGATCCATAAAACCGTCGATGATGTCTATAAATACACCGCCAAGGGCAACCTGGTGGCCGTGATCAGCAACGGCACCGCAGTCCTTGGTCTGGGAGACATCGGTCCGGAGGCGTCGAAACCGGTCATGGAGGGAAAGGGGGTATTGTTCAAGATCTTTGCGGACATCGATGTATTCGACATAGAGATCAACGAGAAAGACCCCGAACGTTTCGTACAGATCGTCAAGGCCCTGGAGCCGACATTCGGCGGGATCAACCTGGAAGACATCAAGGCGCCGGAATGTTTCTATATCGAGCGGACGTTGCGCGAATCGCTGAAGATACCCGTCATGCACGATGATCAGCATGGAACGGCTATTATCAGCAGCGCCGCTTTGCTGAATGCGCTCGAGCTGCAGAAAAAAAAGATCGACAAGGTCCGCTTCGTGGTCAACGGCGCCGGCGCCGCCGCGATGGCCTGCGTCAAATTGTATGTCGCGCTGGGCGCGAAACCGGAGAATTTCGTCCTTTTCGATAAAGACGGGGTATTGCACGACGAGCGGACGGATCTCGACGACGACAAAAGGTTGTTTGCCGTAAGGAAGAACGACTGGTCGCTCGAAAAGGCGTTGAAAGACGCCGATGTATTGGTGGGTTTGAGCGTCGGCAATGTGGTGACTGCGGAGATGGTCAAGAGCATGGCGCGCAAACCGATCGTATTCGCCATGGCCAATCCGGACCCGGAGATCGGTTATGAACTGGCAACGGCAGCGCGGGAGGACATCATCATGGCTACGGGCCGGAGCGATTATCCCAACCAGGTGAATAATGTGCTGGGGTTCCCCTTCATTTTCCGGGGAGCGCTGGATGTACGCGCCACGCAGATCAACGAAGCCATGAAGCTCGCGGCCGTGAAAGCGTTGGCGGACCTCGCCAAGACGCAGGTGCCGGATATCGTGAACATGGCCTACAATGAAAAGAACCTGCATTTCGGTCCGAGCTACATCATCCCCAAACCGCTGGATCCGCGTTTGCTGTCGACCGTGGCTCCGGCCGTCGCGCGGGCCGCAATCGAAAGCGGGGTCGCGCAGGTACAGATTGACAACTGGGAGGCGTATACGATCGAGCTCAACCGGAGGCTGGGTCTCGACAACCAGCTGATGCGTGTGATGAGCAGCAAGGCGCGGCTTAACCCGAAACGGGTGGTCTTCGCGGAAGCCGACAACCTCAAGATCCTGAAGGTGGCCCAGTTGCTGTATGACGAAGGGGTCGCCTTCCCGATGTTGCTCGGCGACGAGCGGAAAATCCGTCATATCGCCTCGGTCAACCAGATCGACCTGGAAGGCATGCCTGTTATCAACCCTTACAACGACGAATACGAGGACCAGCGCAAACGGTTCGGCGAGCTGTTCTTTAAGAAGCGCCAGCGGAGAGGTTTCAACAGGTATGAAGCCTATAAGATCATGCGCGACCGGAACTATTTCGGCTGTATGATGGTCGAGACGGGGGAAGCCGACGCCATGATCTCGGGTCTGACGAAGAATTATCCGGATACGATCCGGCCGGCGTTGCAGGCCATCGGGACGGAGGAAGGGGTTGCCAAGATCGCGGGCATGTACCTGCTGCTGACGAAACGGGGCCCGTTGTTCCTCGCGGATACGACGGTGAACTTCAACCCGACCGCGGAAGAATTGGCGGATATCACGTTGCTGGTCGCGCGGGAGGTGCAACATTTCAATCTCACCCCCCGCGTCGCGCTGCTGAGCTATTCGAATTTCGGAACGAGCACGTCCCCGGAGGCCAAGTTGGTAGCGGATGCCAGAGAGATCGTCAAACGGAAGGACCCGGGGCTTATCGTGGATGGGGAGATGCAGGCCAGCGTGGCGCTGAACAACGATATATTGCGCGAGAACTATCCCTTCAGCGAGCTGGTAGACCAGGAAGTGAATACGCTGGTCTTCCCCAACCTGGCCGCGGGTAATATCGCGTACAACCTGCTGAAAGAAGTAGGTGGGGCCGACGCCATCGGGCCGATATTGCTGGGTCTGAAGAAACCGGTACATGTATTGCAGCTGGGCAGTACCGTCCGGCAGATTTATAATATGGCATTGGTCGCCGTCGTCGATGCGCAGATCAAATGCAAGAACACGCCTTCGGACGAGGAAGCCAAGAAGGCGCCGTGGTGGAAGCGGACCAGGCATTGACGAAAAGAGGCGCGTTCGGCCGTCCGGGGAAGAAGGAGAATTGAAAATTTAACACTATCGAATGAATTTTTTTGCGGAATTCGGAAGCTACCTGCTAACATTAAAAGGCATGTTCTCCAAACCCGAGAACGGCAAGATGTACTGGAAGGAGTTCATGCACCAATGCTCCGAAATCGGGATCGGTTCGCTGGGCATCGTCGCTATCATCTCGATCTTTATGGGTGCGGTGTCGACGCTGCAGACCGCGTACCAGTTGGTCAGTCCGCTCATACCGCTGTCCACCATCGCGCAGATCGTGCGCGACACGGTCATTCTCGAATTCTCTCCGACGCTGGTGTGCATCGTGCTGGCCGGGGTGGTAGGGAGCAAGATCGCGAGCGAGCTGGGGAATATGCGGGTCAGCGAGCAGATCGATGCGCTGGAGATCATGGGCATCAATACGAAAACCTATCTCATTTTACCCAAATTGCTGGCGGCGATCATGGTCATCCCGATGCTGGTCGTGGTATCGGCGGTACTGGGCATCTGGGGCGGACGGCTGGCGGGGACGATGACGGGCATCCTGTCGGCGGAATCCTTCGACAAGGGCCTTCATCAGTATTTCAAACCCTACAATGTGTTCTTTGCCATGGCGAAGGCGTATACCTTTGCGTTCATCATCTCGAGCATACCCGCTTTTTATGGTTATACGGTACAGGGCGGGGCGCTGGAGATCGGCAGGGCCAGCACGAAATCGGTGGTGGTGAGCTGCATACTGGTGCTTTTTGCCGATTACCTATTGTCGGCGTTGTTACTCTAGGAGGAAATATTTATGATCGAAATAAGCAATATCAGGAAAGGCTTTGGCGAAAAGGTCGTGATCAATGACGTCAGTACGGTGTTCAAGACGGGGAAATGCAACCTGATCATTGGTACCAGCGGCAGCGGGAAGACGGTCATGATGAAATGCCTGGTCGGATTGATGGAGCCGGACGGCGGCGAAATCGTTTATGACGGGCAAAACTTCTCGCAGATGAACGAGGATGGCCGCAAAGGATTGCGGCAGAGTATCGGCATGCTCTTCCAGGGCGCCGCGCTCTTCGACAGCATGACGGTCGAACAGAATATCATGTTCCCGCTGGATATGTTCACGAAGAATACGTTTGCCGAGAAGTTAAGACGGGTGAATGAAGTGCTCGAGCGGGTGAATCTGCAGGGCGCCAACAGGAAATACCCGGCCGAGATCTCGGGCGGTATGAAGAAACGGGTGGGCATCGCGCGTGCTATCGTGCTCAATCCAAAGTATCTTTTCTGCGACGAACCGAACAGCGGTCTGGACCCGCAGACGAGTCTCCTGATCGACAAACTGATCAAAGAGATCACGACCGAATACAATATCACCACGGTCGTCAACACGCACGACATGAACAGCGTCATGGAGATCGGTGACCATATCATGTACATGCACCAGGGTATCAAGGAATGGGAGGGCACGAACAAGGAGATCATATTTAGTAAGAATAAATTGCTAAATGACTTTATTTTTGCGTCCGAATTCCTGCGGGACGCCAAAGATATGCGGATGCTGGAGGTCAGGGGTAAGATCGATAACGACCGGAACATGGATGAGTTATTAAAATAAATTTCTAATTGTCATGTCAATCTTAGTTAACAAGCATTCTAAAATCATCGTACAGGGCTTTACGGGAACAGAAGGGACGTTTCATGCGACTCAAATGATCGAATACGGCACGCAGGTGGTCGGCGGCGTTACGCCGGGCAAGGGCGGCTCGACGCATATCGAACGGCCGGTCTTCAATACGGTCGAGGCAGCCGTAAAGGCGACGCAGGCGGATGTTTCCATTATTTTTGTTCCACCGGCGTTTGCGGCGGATGCCATCATGGAGGCGGCGGAAGCCGGGATCCGGCTCGTGATCTGTATCACCGAAGGCATACCTGTTCAGGACATGGTAAAGGCAAAGAACTACCTGATTGGCAAGAATACGCGGTTGATCGGTCCCAACTGTCCCGGTGTCATCACGGCCGGTGAGTGCAAAGTGGGTATTATGCCGGGATTCGTGTTCAAGCCCGGAAAGATCGGCATCGTCAGTAAATCGGGCACGCTCACCTACGAGGCGGCGGACCAGGTGGCCAAGGCGGGGCTGGGTATCTCGACGGCGGTAGGTATCGGCGGAGACCCCATCATCGGCACTCCGACGAAAGAAGCGGTAGAAATGCTGATGAACGATCCCGGAACGGAGGGCATCGTCATGATCGGCGAGATCGGCGGTAGCATGGAGGCGGAAGCCGCGCGTTGGGTGAAGGAGAACAACCGCAAACCGGTGGTCGGGTTCATTGCGGGTCAGACGGCTCCTCCCGGGCGCCGGATGGGTCATGCCGGTGCGATCATCGGCGGCGCCGACGATACGGCGGCCGCGAAGATGAAGATCATGGGGGAATGCGGCATCACGGTCGTGCAGACGCCTGCGGAGATCGGGTCGACGATGGCGAAAGTGTTGAAGAAAAAATAAACCGGCGCCGATGCGCCGATGAGGACCAGGATGGCCCGATCGATAAAAAATTAAGGCCGGCCTCCCTTCGGAGGCCGGCCTTCTACTGGAAACGCGGCGCGTTTCGAGACATTGCGAAAAAAGGACCGGCTTCTTTTAACGGGTTGCCGGTCTCTTTTTTTTGATGGCCTGTATGTGTAGCGTACGAACTACCTGTAATGACGATCGTAGCGAATGTCGCGGCGGTCGTGCCGGAGATCGCGGCGGTCGTGGTTGAGGTCGCGCCGGTCGTGACGGGCATCGCGGAAATCACCGTCCATGCGGTCATGGGCGATATCGCGGCGGTCGGAACGAATGTCCTGTCTGTCGTGGCGGGCATCGACGCGGTCGTGGCGGATATCCCGGTTGCCGGGAAGTCCCTGGGCCTGGGTTGCAACGCCAACAAAGAGGGCGGCGGCGAGGAGTATGGAAATCTTTTTCATTTTTGCAGGTTTTAAGTTTTACGAACTCAAGATCGAGTTCATATATAAGATGGGCGGCGGGTCTTTCTGTTTAAGTCATGGGAGTTATAGGTATGTTAAATGGCCCACATTTGTGTAAAGTGCTCAGCAGGTGCATCTTAAATCCGATGATCGATCAAGAAAAGCTATCTTTAATTAAAGGTTTTCCTATGAAGTTTGGGCGTGTATCAATGGTTGTATTGTTTTGTTTAGCGGTGGTGACCGGGCGCGGGCAGAAAGGCGCCCCGGAATATGCGGAGAAATGGAAAGTGGTGGATTCGCTGATCACCATAAAGGGGCTGACGCAAACTGCGCTGGACCGGGTAAATAACATCTATGCGCAGGCGCAGAGGGAAAAGAACGAGCCGCAACTGATCAAAGCATTGGTGTACCGGCTGCGTCTGGAGGAGACGCGATCGGAGGATGGCCTGCTGTCTTCTATCAAAGAACTGGAGGAACAACTGTCCGGCAAGGGTGAGCCGGAAACGTCTATCCTACAAAATATCCTGGCGCATCTTTACCTGGATTACGCCCAGCGGAACAGCAACAAACTATACGACCGGACGGACACGGGACCTTCGGACGACAAGGATATTGCCACGTGGTCCATGGAGCAATTGAACACAAAAATCCGCAGCCTGTTCCTTTCTTCGCTCGCGAAGGAAGCGTTGCTGGTCAAGATAGGGCTAAACGATTACGAGCCCGTGGTTGTCCGCGGAAACACTCCGGGTCTGCGTCCGACGCTTTTCGATCTGTTAGCGAATGGCGCCATCGATTATTTTCAGCACGCCGACGCCTGGTCGGGCCGGTATTCGGGCGGTTTCGATATGGACGATCCGGCGATCTTTGCCGATGCCGCGTCGTTCGTGATACACCATTTCCGCGCCGACACACTGGCGCCGCAATACGAAGCCATCGTCCTGGAGCAGCGGCTGCTTCGAACACATCTCGGGGATGCCAACCCCGACGTGCTGAACGATGCCGATATCGATAGGCTCGTCTTCGCAAACGGCATTTATACGGGTGATGAAAAAGATTCCCTGTATATGGAAGCCTTGAAAAGACTGGCCCGAACCGCCGGGACTTCTCCCGGATCGGACAGGGCAAAGTATCTGCTTGCCAGGGAATTCGCGAATGGCGCCTCGACCGGGACGGACAGTACCGGTTACATTCGGGCGGCAGCCATCTGCACCGCCGTTTTGTCGCAGAAAGACAGCACGGGGGGATGGAAGGATTGCAGCAATTTGTTGAACATGATCCGGCAGCGGGAGCTGCATCTGGAAACGGAAAACGTGAATATCCCGCATCGCCCGATGCGTGCGCTGGTCAGTTGGCGTAATATCGGCCGGTTCTATTGGCGGATCATCCGGCTCGATGAGCCCGCACGGTGGTTGGAATTCAATCTCTATGACAATGCATCGCTGCAGCGGTTGCTCAACCAACCCGTCTATCGGGCCGGCGCCCAACAGTTGCCGCAAACGGGCGATTACCTGGAGCACCGCGTGGAAATTGCGCTTCCTTCGCTCCCGCCCGGTAGCTATCTCCTGGCGGCCGCCACAGACAGTAACTGGAGGGGCAACAAGGGTATCATCAGTGCAGGGCAATTCGCGGTAAGCCGTATCGCTTATATGAGCCGTGACAATGACTGGTTCGTGTTGGACCGGGAGACCGGCCGTCCGCTCGCCGGGGCAAAAGTTCAGGTGTGGGACCGGCCGGACAATGCGAGGCCGGGTTCCGAGCTTGTCGCTTCTGAATCGTATATCGCGGATGAGCATGGGCATTTCGAATGGAAGGGGAAAAAGGGGGCAGGCTACCGGACCAGGATACCGGAGATCAACATTCCCGGCGACCGGCTCTTCCCTCCGCAGGGCGGATTCTATACACAGGACGAAGACGAGACGCGCGCGACGGCGGCGCCGGATAAGAAAGCCTACGAGGCCGAACACCGGGCGTGCTTTTTATTCACGGACCGGTCGATCTACCGGCCGGGCCAGGAGGTATTTTTCAAGGGGATACTAACCACCGCCGACTTCGATACGCATCGCACAAAGTTGCTCCCGGGCGATAGCAGCAGGATCATCCTTTTCAATGCCAATGATGAAAGGATCGATTCGATGGAACTGGTAGCCGATGACTATGGCTCTTTTCACGGCCGGTTCCGCTTGCCGGAGGGGCAGTTGAACGGAAGGTTCCGCATCGCCAGCGAGCCGGGGGAAGGCATGCAGTATCTATCCGTGGAGGAATACAAACGTCCGAAATATGTTGTGGGATTCGACGCGCAAAAGGACAGCTACCGGCTTGGAGACAGCATCCATGTTGCCGGATGGGCCAAAGCCTACGCGGGAAATGGCATCGACGGCGGGAAGGTCAGCTGGCGGGTGACAAGGACGAGCGTGTTCAGGGTTCCCCGGCTATACGGGCGGATTCCCAGTCCCTACGGATCGGAAAAAGTGATCGCGCATGGGGTTGCCGTTACGGATGCCAGGGGTCGGTTCACCGTTGCATTTCCTGCCTTACCGGACCGTCATCTGCCCCGCAGCACGGCGCCTCTTTTCGACTATGCGGTCAGCGCGGATGTCACCGACATCACCGGAGAAACAAGGTCGGGATCGACCACTGTTGTGGCGGGATATGCGGCGGTTCGGGTATCCATCGACGTGGCAGGCGGGGATCGCCTGGCCTCCGACAGCCTGCATACGCTGGTGATCCATACCGGCAATCTTTCCGGTTGGCCCGTTGCCGCCCGGGTACAGGTCTCGGTGTATGCGCTAAAGGCGCCGCAGCGTTTGATCAGAAAACGTTTATGGGAAGCGCCCGACCGGTTTGTCCTGACAGAAAAGCAGTGGCTGGATTCGTTTCCCCATGATGAATACCGGGAGGAGACGCAAAAGGAGACCTGGGAAAAGAGCGGAAAGATCTGGGAGACGACCGTTTCGTGCGGCGAGGATGGTCATGCGGAAGCGGTCATCGGTGCGGGAACGATCGCACCCGGCTGGTACCTGGTCGAAGCGCAAACCACCGACCGGTTTGGACAGGCGGCCAGCGACGAGGCATATGTGGAATGTTTCGACGCCAGGACCGGCAAGCCCGGCAGCCCCGCGTACCGTTGGGAAATGCCCGACATGCTCAAGGCCGAACCGGGCGCAACCGTATCGATTGCCTCAGGGTCGTCGGCGGATGTGTATGTGATCAGGACGGTGCAAACCGCGCAGAAGGAAGATCAGGTGAAACGATTCGGCTATTTCCGAATGAACGCGGAAAAAAAGGATACCTCGTGGACCGTCAAAGAGTCGGACCGGGGCGGGTTCGGGATAACGGATGCCTGGATCGCCGACAACCGTTTGTATACGCATTTTTCGCGGGTGGACGTGCCATGGACCAATAAGCAACTGGAAATTAACTATTCCAGCTATCGTGATAAAACGCTGCCGGGCAGCCCCGAAAAATGGGAGCTGCGGATCAGCGGCTATCAAGGCGAGCGGGTCGCCGCGGAGGTCCTGGCGGCGATGTATGACGCATCGCTCGACCAATTCGAAGCGCATGGGTGGTCGGTCCCGGTTGTCTTTCCTTCTTTCGAAAAGACGGAAGATTGGGAGTCGCGGAACAATTTCGAGCCCTCTTATTCTCAGTCCCGCGGCTTCGACGTTTACAGGCCCCTGAACACCTTGAAGGAATATGACCGGCTCGTGCAGGTGAACGAACCGCGGGGAATCATGATCAGGGGTAGCCGGGTCTTGCGGGGAGGGAAATGGAAGGACGTTGAGTCTTTTGCAAACGAAGACTTCGATAAGG
>DASZYU010000190.1:0-5362 GCA_035545215.1 Puia sp. | reverse complement strand
AAGACGCGCGGAACTTCAGGTCGGAGAGCGCCGGTTTCAGCGCCTGCATGAAGCTCTCTTCGCTGATGCGGTAGCCCGCGGAGGCGGAACCGAAGAACGCCCATTGGTATTGCGGCGGCAGGTAGCTGGAACCATCGTAACGCCCGTTCAGTTCGAGCAGGAATTTTTCCTTGTAATCGTAGTTGAAGCGGCCGAAGTAACCGGCGTATGCTTTTTTGCCATGACCGTAAGGGCTCCATCCCTGCGGTGCACCGGAAGAGGTCGGGCCGTCGGTTTGTGTGCCATAAGTGAGACCGAGTTCGGGCTGCGTCGGGTCGAGCAGACCCTGCCGGGCAGCATAGTAGTCGATATTCTCGTCGCTTTCCGCGTTGATCCCCGCGATCAGTTTCAGGTGATGGTCGTCACGGATCGTGGGTTGCCAGGTGAAATAGCCGTTGAACGTGTTGACCATGGCTCTGCCGGTCGTATAAGTAACGACATCCTGGCTTGGCGATGCGATGTTATGGAGGGCCAGCGCTCCGGCGGTCCAGAAATCCCATGCCAGCACCTGCCCGCCTGCATCGTGCCGCAGTGCGTTGTCGCGGCCGATGGTATAGTCTGCGCGGAAATTGAGGTTCTTGAGCAGCTTGACCGTCGCGCCCAGATCGATCCGGGAATAATTGTCGGATATGTTGTTCTTATGTGCTGAGGACAAGTAAGCTGAGTTCACGCGGAAATAGTTTCCCTGGTAGGTGCCGTAGGGGAAATAGGCCCCCCAGCGCCAGAAATAATACCAATAGTCCTGGTATTGATACGGATAGTCGTATTGGAAATTGCGGAAAAGCGTTTTCACATTGATGTCCAGCCATGGGGTGGGACTGGCGTTCACGGAAGCGGTGATGTTGTACTTCTTCACGTCGTCGGGGTTCAATTTGAAAATACCCCCGTCATAGCTGTAGCCGCCCGAAAGATAGTACGAGATCTTGTCGCTGCCGCCGGAAATGCTGAGGTTGTGTTGCTGCGAGAACGTGTAACTGTTCAGCATTTCTTTTTTCGGATCCCACACCTTGTAAAAATACGTGACGCCGGAGGCTGGATCGACGTCCCAGTCCTGGCCTTTGATCATCTCCTGTCCCGTATTGGTCTTTGCGTATTGTTGTTTCCAGTTGATGATCCCTTGCCGCAGCTTGACCAGGTCCATACCGAACGTCTCGGGAGTGGACACGCCGCTGCGGACGCCGGCATCGTGCAGGGCCTGCAACTCGGGTACAGGGTCGGCGAAACTGGGCAGCACGGTTGGCGTATTGGCGGAGAAATTGTCGCTGTAGGAAATGATGGCTTTTTGGTTGTGATGCCCCGTTTTCGTCTTGATGAGGACGACACCGAAGGCGGCGCGCGCGCCATAAATGGACGAGGATGCAGCGTCTTTCAGTACCGAAATGCTTTCGATGTCCTGCGGATTGATCACGGAAAGGTCGTCGGTCTGGACGTTGTCCACGAGGATCAGCGGACGGCTCGACCCGTTGATGGAGCCGATACCGCGAAGCTTGATGTCCGCGCCGGCGGTGAGTCCGCCATTGCCGTATTGGATCGTCAGGCCCGGGACCACGCCTTGCAATGCCTTGGTGGGATCATTGATCGGTTTGCTCGCGAAAGTTTTTGTCACATCGACAGTTGCTACGGCGCCGGTGAGATCGGCTTTCTTTTGTGTACCGTAACCAACTACCACTACCTGGTCCATGGACTTGTCGGCGAGATCTAGGTCCACCTGGTAGAAGGTGGAATTCGTCGTCACCGGAACGATCTGCGGCTGGTAGCCAACTGCCGAGACGGTAAAGGTCTTGGCGCCATGCAGATCGATCGCAAAGGTGCCGGAAGCGTCGGTTGCGATGCCCTTTGTGCCTGTTGCGACCGTGACGCTGGCGCCGGCGAGTGGCGCGTGCGATGTCTTGTCGTGCACCTCGCCTTTGATGACCTGGCCAATCGCCTGACTGGTCAGCCAACAAAACAATCCGGACAGGATTGCCGCTTTGAGATTTCTCATAATAATTAGTGTTAAGATTGTGTTAACGGCACCTAAATTATGGTAAAAAGCAGCATAAAAACGCAAAAAACCTAAAAAAGACAAAAATTTAATTCCCGGTGCCCAGAGGAGACAGAGCTGGATTTGCTGGTTTTTGCGGTTTTAATGCCGCAAAAAAAAGGCCCACCCCGAAGGGGCGGGCCTTGCCGTAACCATTCAAATCTGTTTAAACAGGATACAAGGGTGCGGGGTTACAATTATTTGAGATAGCCATAATATTGAGCGTCTGTCGCGCAATTCCACCACACGGGTATGCTCCAGATGTTCAGATCGGTCGCGTGGGGATTAAGGGCAAGCACATTGGTAAGGTTGTAGTTTATTTCGAGATTGGTCGGAAGCGCCCAACGTTGTGGCCAATACCTCGGATCGGTCGGGGCCGTTCCCGTATAATTCGCTGTGCCCGCGAAAAGCGGTCCGCGTTGGTAGCCGGGATAAACGACGCCGTAAGATCCGATGTCGCCGGCGCTGAAATCGAAGCGCCGCATATCGTTCCAGTTCTCCAGGCTGCAGCCCATGGCAACGTATTTTTGCAGCATGATATCCGACATCGTCAGGGCGCCAGCGCTCTGGCAAACTGCGCTGCTCGCCAGATAGTTGCTAATATCGGTTTGGTTCATCGGCGCCATATCGGGATTGGTGGTGGTATAACCGCCGGCCTGCCAGGAGGCCAGTTTTGCCTGCATCATACTCAGGTGTGCGTTGATACCGGCGATATAAGCGGTATAGGCATCCGCCGGATCGCCTTTTCTCATTTCCACCTCGGCTTTGATAAAGCACATCTCGTGATAGGTCACGATCTCCTCGTCGGAAACGGGACGGATCTGGAAGGATCCGGTAGAACCCACGACGCCGGCGTTGAATGCGGCTACGGTCGGGTACCAGTTGACGTTGGTCGGAGGCTGGTTGGGGTTGCCGGATGTTGCGATCGCGCTGCTGCGGCAATTGACATACACGGTATCTCCCGCGTACAGATAGTTGGTGCTGTTGATAAAGATAGAGCCCGCGGGATAGGTGACCGTTACGGTACTTCCGGTGGTGGTGAACGTATGTCCTGCCGCGGTTTGCCTCGCGATAAAGGCCGCCAGCGAGTCCGTATTGGAGATCGTGTAGGTGATCTTTGTCGTGGCGGTGGCAAAACTCGGCGTTATGATCGACCCGGCGCCGCCCGCGAGCAACCGCTGCGAGGGACCGTAGAAATCGACGCCCTGCGAACGGTTCCAGGTATAAGATTGCACCTGTCCGCTGGCATTCAGGACCACATTGGACATGGACGCCGGAACGATCTTGGTCATTCTCGGATCGACTACGCCGGCGCCGCGCATATTCGTAAGCAGATTGTAATAAAACTGTGAAATGCGCTGGTTGCTACCGTACCCCGCGTAATCGAAATTGCCGTTGGTCACGACGGGATCGCCTTCGAGGTAGTCGGTCACGGTGCTGTTGTTGAAACCGGGTTGGATCACGTTGTCGGCATTGGACTGCGGTCCTTTGGACAAACAATAGAGTACAGAATCGGCGTTGAAGAGGTCGGACTTCTTCGACAGCTTGAGCATGTAGCGCGCTTTCAGTCCCCAGCAGAATTTGATCCACCTGGCCGGGTCTCCGCCAAGCCACATATCACCGGAAGCGAAGGAGGGCGCCCCCGTGGCCTGCGTCTTACCGAACAGGCCGATGGCTTCGTTCAATTTCGCCATACATCCGTTGTAAATGGTCTTGCCGTCATCGTACTTGGGGCTTGGGTTCCCGGACACGGCCTGTGTATAGGGCATTTCACCGTACAGGTCGAGCATTTCCATAAAGCCCATCGCAGAGAATACGTCGGCCGCGCCCATGTAATAATAGGCGCCTTTTGCCTGCGCGGAGTTGTACATATCGGGCAGATTGGAAGCCACCTCGTCGAAAAACGTCTGATACGAAGTGATATTACCGGTGTTGGCCGTCCAGGTAACGCTGAGCGCGTTGCCGGCGGAACTGTTACTGTAGTAGACCCCTGCCTGCAGCGAGGCGCGGAAATTGGAGACACCCGCCGTATAGGCATAAAACTTTTGCTCCCAGGGCAACCGGTTCTGGAGCAATATGGTCGAGTTGTTCGGGTGATCCGGGTCTGCATTCACGTTCAGCCACTTTTTGCAGGAGGTCGAGCCCAGCACGAGCAGACAACCCAGGATAAAATATTTCGAATTTTTCATAATTGCTTTTTTTCAATGATTAAAACGTAACATTCAGACCGAGCGTGAAACTTGCAACTGCGGGTACGCCAAGGTAGTCGATGCCCGTCGAGCCGGAGCCACCCGTGCCGCCCGCGGCGCTTACCTCGGGATCCATGCCCTTGTAGTTCGTCCAGGTGAAGAGATTGGTTCCGACCGCAGTCAGCGAGATGTTCTTGATGACCTTGGTATTATTCAGCATACCGGTGAAATCATAGGTCAGCGACACGCTGCGCAGTTTGACCCAATTCACAGAAGTGATGAAGTTGTCTGAATTGGCGGCGTAATTCTGCCAATACTGCTGGATCATATACCTGCCGTCGTAGGTAGTCCCATTGATCACGTAGCTCTGATTGGCATTGTAGGTTTGGGAAAAGTTTGCGCCGGTCTGGCTGTTGACCCCGGTAACGGTAACGGATTGGCGATCGTTCAGCGTCGTGCGTTTGCTTAAACCGTTCGTCACCATCGCGTACTCGGTACCGTTGTAGACATCCCCCCCCTTCCGGATGTCGAGAAGGAAGTTGAAGGTCCATTTTTTATACCGGAAGGTGTTGTTGAAGCCGCCGATGAAGTCCGGCTCGCGGTTGCCGACGATCGGGTTGTTGGTATTCAGCTTGTACAACCCCGTCGTAGGATCCACCTGGTAGGGTGCATTTGGTATTTCTTTTCCTTTTGCATCGAATTGGTGCAGGTACCGCAGACCGGTCATACCAAGGAAATATCCCCCGTTGGGAATCGACGCAGCCTTGACCGTGCCGAACTGGGCATCCGTCGGGTAGAAATAGGCTACGCCCGGAAGGAAGTTGCCGAGTCTGCCCTTGTTGTAAGAGAAATTCAACGTCGCATCCCATTCGAAGTCGCTCCGGACGATGGGTTTAGCAGTCAGCGCTATTTCCATCCCGCTGTTGATGACAGAGCCCGAATTGATGGAGGTCAGGATGTACCCATTGGCGTTGGACAAACGCGGCTGAGCGATCTGGTTGGCTGTCTGGCTGTGGTAGTAAGTGTAATCCAGCCCGATGCGGCCGTTCAGGAAACGCAGCTCGCCGCCAAGTTCCCAGGAGGTCTGAATTTCGGGTTTCAGATAGGGGTT
>DASZYU010000189.1:0-11989 GCA_035545215.1 Puia sp. | reverse complement strand
TTGGTTTGATCTTCTTGAATTTTTGAAGGGCTTCATTCGAGAGCGAGCCGACGTGATCATAATTGAAATTGTCAGGGATCAGGAGATCTTCGAGCTGCGACATTTTTTCTACCAGCTGTTTTTCCTTTTCGATATAGACATCATATTTGATCTGGATCTCCGCTTGTTCGAGGAGTTCGGGCGAATAGTTAGCCAATTCGTGTCTGACCTGCGGAAGGTTTGCGGTCATGGAAACGAGATCGATGCCTGGGCGCAGCAGCACTTGCCCGGCCTTTTGGCGCTGGGTGAGTGGGGCAGAGTGCTTCTCGAGCAGGTAGTTCGCTGTATCGGCGGGTTCGAGCGCAAGAGTTTGAAGAATTGCCTTGATCTTTTCGACACCACTCTTTTTTTCAAGCGTCTTTTCCATTCTTTCCTGCGTAGCGAGACCTAACCGATAACTCATTTCTGTTAAGCGCAGATCGGCGTTGTCCTGGCGCAGCAGCGTTCGAAATTCTGCTCTCGATGTGAACATGCGGTAAGGCTCTTCGGTGCCCTTGCTGATGAGATCGTCGATGAGTACGCCGATATAAGCTTCGCTGCGGCGGAGGATCAGGGGTTCCAGCTGCCGGATCTTTTGATGCGCGTTGATACCTGCCATGAGACCCTGGCAAGCTGCTTCCTCGTAACCGGTCGTTCCATTGATCTGTCCTGCAAAGAATAGACTTTGAAGCATTTTTGTTTCCAGCGAATGGTATAGCTGGGTAGGCGGAAAATAATCGTATTCTATCGCATACCCCGGCCGGAATATGCGAACGCGTTCGAATCCGGGGACCTGGCGCAGCGCTGCATATTGAACCTCTTCCGGAAGGGAAGTCGAAAAACCGTTGACGTAGATTTCAATAGTCTTCCACCCTTCTGGTTCTACGAAAAGCTGGTGCCGTTCGCGTTCAGCAAACCGGTTGATCTTGTCCTCGATGCTTGGGCAGTACCGTGGGCCCACACCTTCGATGCGGCCCGTATACATTGGGCTTCGATCGAAGCCGGTTTTTAGAATGTCGTGGACGCGTGGATGAGTATAGGTGATCCAGCAGCTGCGTTGCTGTGTGGGTTTGGGAATATCGAGATAGGAAAAGCCGGTGATGACTTCATCACCTTTCTGTTCTTCCATCTTTGTGTAGTCGAGGCTTCTTCCATCGATGCGTGGTGGGGTACCCGTTTTCAGCCGACTGCTTTCGAATCCGAGTGAAACAAGTTGTTCCGTAATACCGGTGGCAGCCTTTTCGGCCACCCGGCCGCCGCCAAAGCGTTTTTCCCCGATATGGATAACGCCATTTAGAAAGGTTCCGCTGGTGACTACGACGGCTTTGGCCCGGATTGAATGACCGAGACCCGTGACGACTCCGCAGACCCGATTTTCCTTCACCAATAGCGAGGAAACCATGTCTTGGTAGAAATCGACATTCGGCGTTTGTTCCAACATTTCTCTCCATGTTGCGGCGAACAACATTCGGTCATTTTGAGCCCGTGGGCTCCACATTGCCGGTCCTTTGCTGCGATTGAGCATTCGGAACTGGATCATACTTCTGTCGGTTACGATGCCCGAATAGCCACCCAGCGCGTCAATTTCCCGGACAATCTGTCCTTTGGCAATTCCGCCCATAGCCGGATTGCAACTCATTTGGGCGATGGTTTGCAAATTCATGGTGACGAGCAGGACCTTTGACCCAAGATTGGCTGCGGCGGCAGCTGCTTCACAGCCCGCGTGACCGGCTCCGACCACTATCACATCGTACTCCTTAAACATGTTACAAAATTACCAATAATTTAAGCGGGAGAACGTTCCACGGGGAACGTTTTCGAATAGTAAATATTAGGATTTGTTGTTTCACGTGGAACAACCATACAATTCGAGGTATTTTTCTTCCATATTTCTCATTATCCTCGTCTGTTGGACAGTTTTATCCTTATAACCGCATAGATGCAATGCTCCGTGAAAAATAACCCGGTGTAGTTCTTTTTTCAGTGAACTGTCATATTTCCTCGCGTTTTCACGCACCCGGTCAACACTGATATAGATTTCGGCGTTTATGGATTGATCCTTTTCGGAAAGATCGAAAGTGACGATATCTGTATAGAAATCGTGCCCCAGATACCGGCGGTTGATATCCAGGAGGTAACTGTCCGAACAAAAGATATACTGCAGCTCCGTCACTCGTTTTCCCTCCTTTTTGAAAAGGCTTATCAGGAACCGTCTTAACTGTCCCCTCTCCTCCAGGGTAATGGATTTGAGAAAGTTGAATCGAATGATCGGAATAATCATAAATTTACCCAAGGTAAGTCAAAAACCGGACGACTTCCCTTCCGGTCTGAAGATGGGTTTAGGCACCGCGCAGAAACAGCTTTCGACCGTTTTTGCCGAAATACAATGAAATGAAGAGATTATCTGAGTTAGGGCCTGGGACGATCGCCAGGATACATTCGTTCGAAAAGAACGATCTTTTCTTGAAATTGATGGAAATGGGCTGTGTACCGGGTGAGTTGATCCGTGTCGAGCAGATTGCGCCGTTGGGCGATCCAATTTCGATCACAGTGGCCGGATATAATCTAAGTCTACGGTTGGATGAGGCGGAGAATATATTCATGGAGGAGGGTGATCAATGAAGATCGGCCTTTACTTCGGATCGTTTAACCCGATCCACCATGGCCATCTACTAATAGCGTCCTATGTCTTGCAACACACCGGGCTACAGCAGGTGTGGTTCGTGGTATCCCCGCAAAACCCGCTAAAGCCGGCGGGTACGCTGCTAAACGAATACCACCGTTTTCACTTGGTTCAGCTGGCCATCGAGGGCGCAAAGGATCTGCGTGCATCAGATATCGAGTTCAGACTTCCGAAACCTTCTTTTACCGCCAACACGTTGGCCTATCTGCAGGAAAAATATCCGTCTCACCAGTTTGCGGTCATCATGGGCAGCGATAGTTTCCAGAATCTGCCGAAATGGAAGAATGCGCAGTGGCTGCTACAGCACTATCCGATCTACATTTACAAGCGGCCGGGGTACACAGCGCTACCCGTCTATGAAGGCGCGAAAGAAGTCCACGATCTGGCCGCTCCCTTGTTGCCCATATCATCGACGGATATCCGTAAAAACATCCGTGAGGGGAAATCCATCCGGTACCTTGTACCCGAGGCGGTGCGGGAGGAAATCGAGCGGAATGGATATTACCGGTCATAGGAGGCCGGTTCGATCCTTTTTTGGAAGCGAAAGAACTACAAGCCGATAAGAGTCATCGATCATTTGCCGAAGATGACGGACAGGAATGCTTCCATCCACTATTACGGTATTCCACAACCGCTTGTTCATATGATAGCCAGGTTGCACTGCCGGAAATTGCTCACGCCATTCTACCGCTTGTTCGGGATCGCATTTCGCATTGAATTGCAAGACGGGATCTTCCAGGTTCACGAGTAAAAACATTTTTCCTTTTACCTTGAAAACGAGCGTCGATTCGCCGAAAGGGAAACCCTCCGATACGGCCGGTTTGGCTAAACAGTAGTCGCGCAATGTTTCAATGTCCATAGGTACTGAGTTTCTTATATATGATACAATTCACATATGCTTAATGCCGGCGCTGTTGCCGTAATCAAAAACCAGGTGACAGAAGGCTTTTACGCCTAATTTGAAGCCGCGTTCGTCGATATAAAAATCGGCCGTATGATGCGGGGCTGCCGTGTGTGGATCCTGCCCGGTGGCGATCGCGCCGGCGCTTTCGGCGATCTTTGTAACGGTGCGGCGCATACGCTCATGGATGTCGCGCTGCATGGCGGTATCCAGCGTCCGGATGGTGCCCGTCATTTCAACTTCCTCCGGGATAATATTGGAACGCACTCCCCCCTTGATGACACAGACCGATATAACCGCCGCGTCCCTGGTCAACTCGGTCTGCCGGCTGATGATCGTTTGCAAACCTTCGATGATCTGCGCGCTCACTACGATGGGATCTATGCCACCCCAGGGTTGCGAGCCGTGTGAACCTTTTCCATGGACGATAACGGTGAACCAGTCGGAGGCGGCCATCGCGCCTCCACTGCGGTATTTGATCCGGCCGGCTTCGGTCTGGGCGTTGATGTGCAGTCCGAAAACCATATCCACTTTCGGATCGTCGAGCACCCCTTCCCTGATCATCAACGGCGCGCCGCCTTCTTCGCCCGCGGGCGGTCCCTCTTCGGCGGGTTGAAAGATAAATTTTACCGTTCCTTTCAGCCGGGCCCGCATGTCGGACAGGATCTTCGCGACGCTCATCAGGATCGCGATGTGCGAATCGTGACCGCACGCGTGCATCACTCCTACTTCCTGTCCGTTAAAAGTGCTCTTCACTTTGCTGGCAAAAGGCACGGGTGTCCGTTCGACGATCGGCAGTGCGTCCATATCGGCGCGAAGACCGATCACGGGGCCCGGCAACGCACCTTTCAGAATGCCGACGACACCGGTCTTGCCTACCCCTTCTTTTACCGCAATGCCGAGCGAACGCAGGTAATCGGCCACGATCCTGGCCGTCCGGAACTCGCGGTTGCTCAGCTGGGGGTGCTCATGAAAATCCCTCCTCCAGGCGATGGTCTGCGGTTCGATCTTATCGGCGGCCGCGTCGATGGCCGTGTTCACCTCGGGCTGACCCTTGGCGAGAAATGTCGAGCAGACAAGGACCGCCGGAAGAAGGACGCTTTTTTTCATGTGCATAATTTTGGCTATCTGTAATATACGAATTGGCCGGCGCCCCGCGAAATGCGCTATTTTTTTGGAGCGCATTTCCGACAATTCTCTAATATTGTGACGTGTGACAGTCTTCTTTCGTCATATTGCTTTCCTCCGGGCAGTTCTGCTGCATAGTATCTCTGCTTTCGGAGGGCCGCAAGGACATTTGGGGATGATGATGAAGACGTTCGTAACCCGCCGGAAGGATATCACGGAAGAAGAGCTGATGGATTACAGCGCTTTCTGTCAGCTGTTGCCGGGAGCCAGCTCCACGCAAACGCTAACGCTTATCGGGTACAAACGGGGAGGGGTCGTGCTGGCGATGTTTACGCTGATCATCTGGACCCTCCCCGCCTGCTGCCTGATGGCGTTATTCTCTTTTTTCCCGATGCGCACTACGGCACTGTTCCGGTTCATCGGCCCCATGACCATCGGCTTTCTCGCTTTCGCGGCTCAAAAGGCCTTCCGCGTATCGATCCGCAACACGATCACGCGGGTCATCCTCCTGGTCAGCACCCTGGCCACCTTCCTGCTGTTCCAATGGCCATGGATCTTTCCCATCCTGCTCGTGCTCGGGGGGTTCGTGACGACTTTGAGCAGCCGGCGGATACCGCAGGAAGAAGTGATGCCGAAAAAGATAAAGTGGGGGAACATCTGGCTTTTTGCCATCATCTTCCTTTTGGCGGGAGCAAGCAGCGAACTGGCGCGTAAGAACAACTGGCCGGACCGCCGGCCACTGAACCTTTTCGAGAACACCTATCGTTTTGGAAGCCTGGTCTTCGGCGGAGGAAATGTCCTGATGCCGATGATGTATGAGCAGTTCGTGGCCAGACCGCAATCGCAAAAATTGCTCCAGCGCAACCCGCACGTGATCCGGATGAGCAAGGAGGATTTCTATTCGGGATGGGGCATGGTCCGCGCCATTCCCGGGCCTGTGTTCTCGGTAGCGTCTTATATGGGCGGGATTGCGATGAAAGACAAGGGGACCGCGTTGCAGATCCTCGGCTGTTTCATCGGGGCGACAGGGATCTTTCTGCCCAGCGCTTTGCTCGTGCTCTTCTTCTTCCCGATCTGGCATAACCTGAAAAAGTACGCGACGGTTTACCGGGCGCTGGAGGGCATCAATGCGGTGGTCGTGGGGATCATGGTCGCCGCGGCGCTCTATATGATGAAAGATTTTCGGGCGGCCAGCTGGATGAATATCTCGCTGAACCTCGTGGTCATTACCGCGACATGGGCATTGTTGAATTATTCCAGGCTGCCATCTCCGGTGATCGTTGCGATCTGGATGACGGCGGGATGGGCTTTCAGCCTTGTTTAGGGGCCTGTCCGTTCGAAGGCCGGAACTTTTGGCTCCGTCCACCGTGACCGCTGTTGGCCGGACGGTGTCCATGACCGGTTTTGCCGCCACCATTGCCGGGACGAGGACCGGCATGACTCCTTCCGCGTCCCCTACCGCGACCGGACCTGCGCGTTCCGGGATTGTATTCAGGCGCCGGGCCGAATTGTTCGGGGACTGCCGCTTTCGTCACCGGCTGACCGAGCAGCTCCTCGATGATCCGAAACTTATTCTGCTCCTTTTCGCTGATAAAGGTGACGGCCACACCGTCGGTCTCCGCGCGGGCCGTCCGGCCGATGCGATGCACATAATCTTCTCCGTCATTGGGCACGTCGTAATTGATCACCATTTCGATGTTGTCGATATCGATGCCCCGGGAAAGGATGTCGGTGGCCACCAGGATCGGCAGACGCCGGCTCCTGAATTCCAACAATACGTCTTCGCGGGCCGACTGTTCGAGGTCAGAGTGGATCTCCTTCACGTTGAACCGCGCCCGCTTCAGCTCCATCGTCAGTTGCTTGACATTGTGCTTTTTCGAGCAGAAAATTAGCGTGCTTTTCAGATCCGAAGATTTGAGCAGCCATTTGACCAGGGGGATCTTTTGCGTTTCGTAGACAACGAAGGCTTCCTGGACGATCTTTGCAGGCGGTTTCGATATGGCGATATTGATCTCGGAAGGATCGTGAAGGATCTTTCTTGCGAGCTCCCTGATCTTCGCCGGCATCGTCGCCGAAAAAAGCAGGTTTTGCCGTTGGGGAGGCAGGAAAGAAATGATCTTCATGATATCGTCGTAGAACCCCATGTCCAGCATCCGGTCGGCTTCATCCAGCACCAGGTATTGCAGACCGTTCAGGCGGACGTAACCCATATTGAGGTGCGCAATCATCCGGCCCGGCGTGCAGATGACGATGTCCGCGCCGCGTGAGAGCGCCTGTTTTTCGGTAGAGAAATTGCTGCCGTCGCTGCCTCCATAGACCGCGATCGAACTGATCGGGGTGAAGTACGAAAGCCCTTCGAGGTTTTGAGCGATCTGGATGGCCAGCTCGCGGGTAGGCACGATGACGAGCGCATTGACGGTATCTTCGTGCCGCGAACCGATCAGCCGGTTGACGATGGGCAGCAAGAATGCGGCTGTCTTGCCTGTGCCGGTCTGCGCGGAAGCAATAATGTCTTTTCCTTGTAAAATCAGTGGGATGACCTGTTCCTGAACGGGGGTGGCGTTTTCATATCCGGATGCCTCGATACCTTCCAGGAGACTCTCGTCCAGGCCAAATTCTTTAAAATTCAAGATTGGGATTGATTAATTATGTGCGGAAGATGCACTGCCTGATAATTTAGCGCATCTTCCGCAAAGCGCTAATTACTGACCACCGGCCGGAGAACTTCGGGCCCGCCACGGGCAGCCCCTTGGTCGCAACCTTCGCTTCGCTTGGTTGTAGCCGGCTTAGGGGTAAAGTTCGGTGTTTTCAGGGGAATTTCGGCACATCGGGGGGTTTTTTAGTAACTTCCCGGCGAAAAACCAACGGGAAGCGCGGCTTTCCGTACCGACAGACGGCTGCGAGGCCGGCTATTATCGGCAAACGAATACCATCATGACGGCAGAACATCAACGACTGGCAGCTAACGCTGCTAAAAAGATACCTTTGGAGCAGTGGGGACCGTATTTGAGCGAAAGACAGTGGGGGACGGTAAGAGAGGACTATAGCCCATATGGCGATGCGTGGCATTATTTTCCTTACGACCAGGCGCATTGCAGATCCTATTTTTGGGGTGAGGACGGTCTGGGAGGCATATCCGATTTTTTTCAGAACCTTTGTTTCGCGGTCGCCTTGTGGAACGGGAAGGACCCGATCCTCAAGGAGCGTCTTTTCGGTCTGGGCAATACGGAAGGCAACCACGGCGAAGACGTAAAGGAGCTGTACTATTACCTCGACAACCTGCCCACACATTACTATATGGAATACCTGTACAAGTATCCGCAACAGGAATTCCCGTATAAACGGCTGTTGGAAGAGAACCGGAAACGCTCGCGCGAAGAACCGGAATTTGAAATACTCGATACAGGGGTCTTCGATGAGAACGAGTACTTCGATGTGAAGATCACTTATGCCAAGCAGAACGCGCGGGATATCTTCATCCGTATCGATATTACCAACCGCCACGAAGAGGCGGCAGACATCACGCTGCTGCCGACAATCTGGTTCTACAACCGTTGGCAATACGACGGCCTCGAAAAAAAGCCCGTCATCACTGTGCGTGACCGTTATTCGGTCAAAGCGAACCACAGCCGCCTGGGAGCTTATTATTTCTATTTCCAACCTCCGCAGTATACCCTGTTCACCGAGAACGAGACCAATCTCGAAAAAGTATCCGGCACGCCGAACCGGACGCCTTTCGTGAAGGACGCGTTCCATGACGCCGTGATCCGCGGCGCGAATATGGACGCGCTTCGCCGGAAACGTTCGGGCACCAAGTTCGCGCCCGTTTATCACTACACCATTGACGGGGGCGCTACCGAGACGCTCTATCTCCGGCTAAGCAACAGGGCGCTTGATAACCCGTTCGACGGAGACCCCGCCGCCCTGTTCAAAAGCCGCAAGGAAGAGGCGGATGTCTTTTATGAAAACATCCTTCCGGCCAATATCTCGCCCGACATGGCCGCCGTGCAGCGCCAGGCGCTGGCCGGCCTGCTTTGGAGCAAGCAGTATTATCATTTCGACGTCGAACGATGGCTGACGACCAGTGACGGCATAACGCCGGTGAATCCCGGCAAATTGAACGGACGCAATCACGACTGGAAACACCTGAAGAACCAGGACATCATCGCCATGCCGGATAAGTGGGAGTATCCCTGGTATGCGGCCTGGGACCTCGCCTTCCAAAGCATAGCGATGGCCGTGGTCGATCCGGTGTTCGCCAAGCACCAGCTGATGCTGATCATGCGCGAATGGTATATGAAACCGGACGGCCAGATACCGGCCTATGAATGGAATTTCAGCGATGTAAACCCACCTGTTCAGGCCTGGGCCGCGCTGCAGGTCTACCGGATAGAGAAGGAAAGGACTGGGAAGGGAGATATCGTGTTCCTGAAGAAGATCTTCCAGAAGCTGCTCATCAATTTCACGTGGTGGATCAACCGGAAAGATGGCAACGGGAACAATATGTTCGAAGGAGGGTTTCTCGGGCTGGACAATATCGGCGTCTTTAACCGTAGTCATTCGCTGGGTGGAGATATGCAGCTCGAACAGGCCGACGGCACCAGCTGGATGGGCATGTATGCGCTGAACATGATGGATATGGCGCTGGAGATCGCCATGAAGGACGAATCGTTCGAAGACACGGCCACCAAATTCTTCGAGCATTTCGTCTTGATCGCCGAGGCGCTGAACGAGCAGGGTATGTGGAACGAGGAAGATAGATTCTTTTACGATACCCTGTCCGTCGGCGGAACGCCGGTGCAACTGCGCATCCAGTCCATCGTGGGGCTGACGACCCTTTTTGCCGTTTCCATCATCGAAAAGAAGATGCTGCTTAAGCTGAGCGATTTCAAAAAGCGGATCACCTGGTTCGAAAGCTACCGGCTAAAGAATAAACGGTATTGGCCAAACGAGGAACACAGCGACGGCGAGCAGATCCTTCTTTCGCTCGTCCCTCAGAAACGGCTGATCTATTTGCTCGAGCGGTTGCTGAGTGAGGCGGAGTTCCTGTCGCCCGGCGGCATCCGGGCGCTGTCGAAGTACCACGAACAAAACCCGTATACCATCAATATCGGAGGTACCGATTATCACATCAAATACGATCCGGGCGACTCCACGTCGGACTTCTTCGGCGGCAACTCGAACTGGCGCGGCCCGGTTTGGATACCCATTAACTACCTTATCATCCGGTCGATCCGGCAGTATGGGAAATTCTATGGCGAAGGACTGCAGGTGGAATACCCGGCGGGCTCGGGGAAGAAGCTTACGCTAGAGGCCGTCTCCGACCAGTTGACCGACCGCGTCATCAGCCTTTTCAGAAAGGATAAGACCGGCCGCAGGCCCCTGCATGGAAAATACAACTGGTTCTATCAGCAGCCCGGGAATGAACAACTGCTCTTATTTTATGAATACTTTCATGGCGATACCAGCCACGGGCTGGGCGCCAGCCATCAAACCGGCTGGACGTCGCTGGTCGCAGAACTGATTTCAGAACTTTCCGCGCGTAAAGTTCCCAATCCGCAGACACGGGAGAAAGAAACGATGGCAAGGGAATAAGGTTCAAAACCGGAAACCTGTCCCAATCCGGGACAATGTAGTTTCTACACTTTCATGTAACGCTCTGTTTTTTAGGGTAATAGGTTGTGGCATTGCCTTGGCACATTCGGGAGAAAATCAATACCCTAAAAAAACAGCAGAGCATGAAACGCAGTAATTACCCGACCCTGATGATGATGGCCCTGATGCTTTCAACGATGATCATTAGCGCGCCCGCATTCAGCCAAACTACCTACTCCATCAATTCCACCGGCAAGTGGTCCTCTTCGATCCCCGCCACCTGTAATACCTGTACAATCAACATCGCGTCAGCCGCTACGCTGACGATCGATGAAACGGTCACCTGTCAGAATTGTACCTTTCAGGGAGGTGCGATGACGATCACCAACCATACGCTCAATTTGCAATATTCGGGAACGGTAACCACCACGAACTTCGTCGGCACCGCACTCACCGTAGCGGCAACCAGCGGCAAGATGACCGTGAATGCTCCCCTGTCGCTGAACAATTCGACGATCACGTTCTCGGGTTCCTCCTCGATCACGACCAGTTATGAGCTCGACCTCACTGCCAGCACGATCTATCTGAATGATAAATCGACGATGACGGCCAATGGTTCGCTCGGGACGCCGCTGAAACTGATGCAATCGAGCCGGATCGTTGTCGGGGACGGTCAGAGCAGCAGCACCGCAACGCTTAGTGTCAGCGGCCCGCTGGTAGAGGTCTATGACAATTCTTTCCTCGCCGTCTCGAACACGAATAATGGGTATTACAATTGGCTGGGCTACATGTACTACGCCACCACGGCTTCCTCCACGCCCACCTATCACAATACGCTGAACAACCAGCTCAATTGCGGCGCAGGATACACGAAAAGCTGTGCGATGAACGCCGCCTTCGGTCCTTCAACGCTGAGTTCGGGCGGATTGGTTTCGGGGATCACGCTCCCGGTCGTCCTGGATGATTTCAATGCGGCCATCGGCTCCGATAACACGGTTGCCCTCACCTGGAAGACGCAGATGGAAACAAATTCCGCCCATTTTACCATCGAGCGGAGCGTAGACGGCGAAACCTGGGAAACGATCGGTATGGTTCGCGCTCAAGGCAACAGTGCTGTTGCGTCGGACTATTCGTTCACGGACGAGCGTCCTGCCGGCGGCACGAACTTCTACCGTCTCCAAATGGTCGATCTCGATAACAGTTTCACGTATTCCGAAGTGAAAGTCGTCCGTACGTCGGTGATCGGCCAGATCAGCTTTTACCCGAACCCGGCGCGTGATTATGTAAACGTATCGCTTGGGAACGGAAATGCCGGTGCAGGAACCGCTACTGTGCGTCTCATCAGTCTGGCCGGTCAGGTGATGCAGCAGCAGCGCATTGCCCAGGCGCCCGGTGCCGTAGTTTCCTTCCGCGTATCGAACTACCCGGCGGGCATCTACATCCTTTCCGTTGTTGCCGCCGATGGCTCGCGGGACAGCCGGCAGATGGTGATCAGCAAATAATTGAGCGGGCCGCAGGGCGACCCGCCGCGGAACGCCGCGATCGAAGTCCGCGCCAATGGCGCGGACTTCGATCGCGGCGTTCCGCGGCGGGTCGCCCTGCGGCCCGCTCAATTATTTGCTGATCACCATCTGCCGGCTGTCCCGCGAGCCATCGGCGGCAAC
>DASZYU010000188.1:0-5153 GCA_035545215.1 Puia sp. | reverse complement strand
CGCCGAATAATGCGACGCCGAGAAATTGATCGCGGCCGAAAGCTCTTCGAGCGAAACGAGGCTCGACAGGTTTTGCTGCATATAATTGATCGACAGTTCTACCGCGTCCTCGGGATGCCGGTTGTCGGTCAGGTTGAATTTGTCCTGGTAGAGGAAAGAAGCGATGTAATGATAAAGACAAACGTTGGCATAACAAAGATTGTCGTTTCCGTATCCCCTTTCGAGACAGGCATAGATGTCCTCGAACAGTTGGATCCGCCTTGGCTGGAAACCCACCGATCCCTTGTGACGGGAACCCTTCTCCTGCAGCGCGACTGCCAACTGCCCGGCGTCTAACCCTTTGAAGTGTACCCAATAGATCGTCCAGGAATTGTCTTCGCTCGCAGAGTACCAGTGCTGGTCGCCGGCAGGGATGATAAGGAAGGTACCGGGCTCCAGCTCGTATTTCTTCTTCGACACCTGCGCCCTTCCCTGTCCGTCCACGCAATAGATCAGGATGTGTTGGTCCACTCCGTGTACCCTTTGACGGTAGTGATACTGCGCCTTTGGATAATAGCCGATATCCGTGACATACAAACGTTCGAGCAGCCGGTTGCTGTGACAAACGCCGGCCAGGATCTTGCGCGGTAGCACGATGGAGCGCTGCCCGGCAAATCCCTCTTTTTTTTTGAGCATGGCGGTGATGTTTACGATAGCGTGGCGGTAAAGATATAATAAGATTGTCCATGTTTTTAGTAAAAATCTCCATTCTGCGCCCCGCCTTATCTGTCTAAACTTGCAGGCGAATTCCCAGCAAAACAAAAACGACCAAAATTTGCCATTTATGAAAAAAAGACTGCTGCTATTGGCTCTCTTGTCCTTTTTCCTCGGCGGTACCGTCCTCTCCCAACAGGGCGCCGACCTCATCAGCGGGGTGATCTCTGCTCCGGGAGGGACCCCGCTCCCAGGCGCTAATATCGCCGTCAAGGGCGCCCGCCACGGGGTGATCACGGATGACCAGGGAAAATTCACGCTGTCGGCGCACACGGGCGCGGTATTGGTGATCTCTCACGTCGGCTATCGTACAAAGGAAATAGCCATCAACGGGAGAACGTTCCTCACCGAAACACTCGAGATCTCGGGTCAGGAAATGGATAACGCCGTCGTCATCGGCTATCAAACGGCATCACGGAAAAGCGTCAGCACCTCGATCGCTTCTATATCCGCAAAAGACATCGCGCCCTACACGACCGGTAATGTCGGGAACGCCCTGGAAGGAAAGGTGCCGGGTCTCCAGGTCGTATCCGGCGGAGGCCTGCCCGGCGCTCAGCCGAAGATCCTCATCCACGGTCTCAGCAGCATCAACTACAACAACAACCCCCTCATCATCGTCGACGGGGTGGAGACGGATTTCAACGACCTCAATTTCATCAACCCCTCCGATATCGCCAGCATCGATGTGCTCGAAGACGCATCCGCCGCAGCCATCTATGGCGCGCGGGGTGGACAGGGTGTCATCGTTGTGACGACGAAACGCGGGAAGGGCGCACCCCATATCAATGTTTCGGCTACTTACGGGATCAACCGTCTCCCGGAACTTCACTTGGCTAACGCGGGCGAATATGCCAGGGTCATGAACCAGGAGGCGACGGCCAGCGGCCAGTCCACGCTGCCTTTTCCCGACCCGTCCAAATTGACCAGCACCAATTATTGGGACAACACTTTTGACGTCGGCCGCACGCAGAACTATGTCATCAGCGCCACGGGCGGCCACAACGGCACATCGTTATACGGCAGTTTCGGCTATTACCGCGAGGACTCCTACGACGCGACCCCGAATGGCGGCAACTGGCAAAAATATACTGCCCGTTTCAACGCCGACATGGACATCAGCAAGGCGGTGAAGATGGGATTCAGCCTCGCGCCGCGTTATGAGACCTGGCAGAACTCGCCGAACAATGTCTATGCAGCCTATTCGATGGACCCTACCACCCTACCCTTTAAGACGGAGGATTCGGTGCTTCGGTCACTGCCCAACGGCCTCATGGACAAGACCGCCTTCAATCCCCTGTACAGCACGCCAAACCGATCCGCATTCAACGGCATCACCAATCCAGCGTTCAACTACCTCACCAATTTCGGCAGGAACGATTTCTTCGGCACGCAGTATGCCGCCTACCTGCAAATATCTCCGGTACGCGGGCTGGTCATAAAATCGACCATAGAAGGTTTCGTGAACGTCGGCCAGTCGAACAACTACGTTCCGAAATATTACCTGGCCTCCAACAGCTATAACGTAAACACTCAGCTGAGCGCGTCTACGACCCTGGACACGCGCTGGAAGATCACCAACACCGCCAATTATAAGATCACTGTCCGCGACCACAGCATCGATGCGCTGGTAGGCGAAAGCACAGACAAATACATCGTAAAAGGCACCAGCGCGGCGCGGCAGAGTCCGACGGCCATCCCTCTGGATGATCCTTCGTTCCAGTACATCTCGGCGGCTACCGGAACCATCACCGGCGGTAGCGGTTCATTCCAGCCCGGGGCTGCGCCATGGGGCAATATGGTCTCCTATTTCGGTTCGCTTCGTTACAGTTTCCGGCAGAAATATTTCCTCGCCGGCACGATGCGCGCCGATGCGTCTTCGCTCGTCAATCCGCTGTATCGCTGGGGCTATTTCCCCACCGTGTCCGGCGCGTGGATCATTTCGGAAGAGCCATTCTTCAATAAGGTGTCCGACAAGGCGATCAACTATCTCAAGCTGCGCGCCAGCTGGGGAAAATCAGGCGGCAACCTGCCTCCCTCCTCCGGCGCTTACCTCACGCTGCTGGGCGCAACGACCTATCCCAACGCCAGCGGCGGCTATATCCAGGGCTATGCACCCTCCACGATCGCAAATCCGGAGATCCGTTGGGAAATACAGCAGGACTACACGGTCGGTCTGGAAGCCCGCCTGCTCAATAATAAGGTCAACGTCACCGCGGAGAAATACATCCGGAACCCGAGCAATCTGCTGGAGAACATCACGGTCGACTACGTCCTCGGCTATCCGCAGGGTTACTATCCGACGCAGCTCGCCAATGTAGGAAAGATGACGACCAACGGATGGGACCTTTCCATCGGTTACAAGGACAACATCACCCGGAAACTGCGGTTCGGCGCCGACCTTACGGTCAGCCATTCGAGATCCATCGTGAAGGATCTGGGCACCGCCGATCCGATACTGGGTCACGAGGCCAACGACGTGATTTCGACATACCGGTCGCGTCTCACCAAAGGCCATGAGCCCGGCGCCTGGTACGGGTACGTCACCGATGGCGTATTCCAATCGGATGCCGAGGCCGCCGCCTATGTCAACAAGAACGGCACGCGTCTGCAACCAACGGCCAAAGCCGGCGATCTGAAGTTCAGGAATACCAACGGCGACACGGTCCTCGATAGCAAAGACCTTACCGATCTGGGATCGCCCTGGCCGAAATTTACCGGCAACCTGACCCTGACCTTCAATTACGGGAATTTCGATCTGCGCACCGAATTCTACGGTTCGTTCGGCGCCGAATACTTCCAAAGCTACCGGTTGAACATGAACCCCACCGCGCACCTGAACTTCCGGTCCGGATTCGCCGACCAATTCTGGCATGGCGCCAACACCAGCAACAAATTCCCGGTCCTGCGTTATCCGGATCAGAACGGCAATTTCAGCAAGATGTCCGATTTCTTCCTGGCCAAGGCGAATTTCGTGAAGTGCAACCTGCTGCAGATCGGCTATACGATCCCGCACTGGATCAAAGGCGTCGAAAGCCTGCGCATCTATGCTTCGGCACAGAATCTGTTCACGGTCACCAAATATCCCGGTCTCAATCCCGATCTGCCCTGGTACAACAATGTCGGGTACAACGGCGTAGACAATTACCAGGCGATCCCTTCCCGGGTATTCCTCGTCGGCCTCAACTTAAATTTATAATCACTGCTTCCTAAAGATATTGTATGCAACGTATTTCCTTTTATCTCAGTCTGGCCCTGATCGCGGCGCTGACGGGCTGCCAGAGATCGCTCCTCACGGTGGACAACAATTCCTCTTCCGTCCAGACCTCCGAATACTTCACCACGGTCGATCAATGCAACAGCTCGACCGAAGTATGTTACCAGTACATCGACTGGAACAGCTGGTGGCAGATCTTTAACTGGCGTTATCTTTCCGGCGAGGCCGCCAGCGACAATGCCTGGATCAACAATACTTACCAGGCTTCGCACGCCACCTATAACCAGGTGTCGGAATACACGCTCGATGCCGGCAATGACCGTAACGAGGCGCAATGGATCGAACTGTACAAGTCCATCGGCATCTTTAACAACACGATCGAAGGCATACAAGGCGCGCCGATCGATTCGGCGAGCAAAACCAGGTTCACCGCGGAGCTGAAATTCCTCCGGTCATGGTGTTATTTCGACCTCGTCCGCAATTATGGAGGCGTCCCCCTGGTGCTCAAGACCTACCCGGCCAATACGCACCTGCCCCGCAATACGGCTGCCGAAGTCTACGATCAGGTGATCGCAGACCTGAAAGCCGCCGCGGCCGTACTCCCCCGCAAATCGTCTTACCCTGCATCGGATAAGTTCCGCGCGTCTTCCGGGGCGGCGCTGGCGCTGCTGGCCAAGGTCTATCTCTACAAAGAGGATTGGGCAGACGCCGAAGCGACCGCACTGCAGGTGATCAATTCTGGAGAATATCAGCTGGAAACCAATTTCGCCACTCTCTGGAACTACACCTATAAGAACGGTCAGGAGTCAATCTTTGAAGTACAGAATGCCTCGTCGCAAAACCCCGCGCTGCCCTCGAGCGCCCTCTACCTGGTCAACGCCGTCGCAGATGGGGGTTGGGGATATTATGGTCCGACCAGCGATCTCGAGAACGCCTACATCGCGGCGGGAGACAGTATCCGGATGGTATGGACGATCAACCACCAGGGAAAACCGGTGGCCGGCGACCCCAATAACACGAATTTTAACGGCGGCGGCTATCCGTCGACCCAGTCCAAATCCGGCCGGTTTTGCCGGAAATGGTATGTGCCCAAGGCGCAACGACCCGCCAACAACCTGTATTCCCGCGACGATATCATCCTCCGGTTCGCCGACGTCCTCCTGATCCACGCGGAAGCCTGCGCAAT
>DASZYU010000187.1:0-15838 GCA_035545215.1 Puia sp. | reverse complement strand
AAGTGCTCGTCACAGAGTTTGAAGAAGGACGCACGAGCGGGCGTATCATGGAAGTGGAAGCCTATAACGGCGTCGTGGACCGTGCGAGCCATGCCTGGTCGGGGCGAAGGACGAAGCGCACGGAGGTAATGTTCGGCGTGGGGGGCACCGCCTATGTATACCTGATCTACGGCATCCATCATCTTTTTAATGTCGTTACCAACCGGACGGGTGTCCCGCATGCGGTGCTGGTGCGCGCGCTCGATCCGCTGGAAGGTATACCGGTGATGCTGAAACGCACCGGGAAGGCGAAGTTGGATCATACGCTGACGCGAGGACCGGGCAATTTGTCGAAGGCGATGGGTTTGCTGACGCTGCATACGGGGACTTCGCTGATGGGTTCGCCGATCTGGATCGGCGATGACGGGTGGAGGCCGCGGCGGGGCGAAGTGGTCGCCACGCCGCGCATCGGGGTGGACTATGCGGGCGAGGATGCGGCGTTGCCATACCGGTTTTATGTCAGGGGAAATCCCTATGTGAGCGGGAAGAAGTAGCGATTGGCGACGACTGCGCGAAGGGTTCGGCGGGCGGAAATTTGGAAGCTTGGCGGTTGGCGGATAGAAATTTCGATGTGCCGGGCACATTTGGATGCAGCCCCGCGGCAGACGCCAGGCGGGATTAAGTCGCGGTTAAAGGCGAATGAAAGTTGGATTAAAGCTAAGGCCGGCTCTAGGTTTCCGCCTGGCTAAGCATTAACTTGGTATAGGCTGACCTCCGTTGCT
Organism: Puia sp.; assembly: GCA_035545215.1. Lineage (GTDB taxonomy): Bacteria > Bacteroidota > Bacteroidia > Chitinophagales > Chitinophagaceae > Puia. Next base: position 15,077 of record DASZYU010000187.1, on the reverse strand, counting down.
CTCATCTATCAAAAACGCTCTTATGAACCTTTTTTCTTTGAAACTTATCTGGGCGCCCGCCCTGATCTGCCTCTCGGCGACGGCGCAGCAAAGCGATTGGCCAAAAGCGATCCGGACGGCTACCGGCACAACCATCCAACTCTTCACCCCACAGGTGTTGAATTATATCGGCGACAGCGTGCTCCAGGCGCGGTCGGTGATCTCGGTGCAGGATGCGCCGGGCGCGGAACCCGTTTTCGGGACCGTCTGGATGACGGCGAACGTCGTCGCGGATAACAGCCAGCAAATGCTGACGATAGAGGCCGTGCATGTGGATCGGTTGCGGATCCCGGACGACACTGTGAAGATGGACAACGATCTGATCTCGCGGGAGATTGCATCCGGCGTTCCGCGGGTCGTGAAAACCATGCCATTGGCGGAGGTACGGTCCTCGATGCAGTTGGGGCAGGAGGAGGAGGCGCTGGCCAAAGATGGCGGTGGAGTGATGCCGAAAGTCTATTTTGCCATCAGCCCGACGGCGCTGGTGCTGATCGACGGCCAGCCCAGATTCAAGCGCAACGAGCGCTGGGGGATGGATGCCATCGTGAACAGCCGGAACCTTATCCTGCATGCGAACGATGGGCTGTATTACCTGTTGCTGGGAGGATACTGGTACCAGGCGGATTCGGCGACGGGTCCCTATTCTTCGTGGATCGGACAATTGCCGCGTGCGCTGCGCAAGGTGGGCCATGATCTGATCAAGGCTGCGCGGAAGGATAACCTGTTCAAAGACTTCGAGCTGGACGACCAGCGAAAAATCATCGTGAGCACAGTGCCTGCCGTGCTGGTCCAGAGCAATGGGATGCCAACCGCCAATGCGATCCCCTACACTTCCGTGTTCTATGTGACCAACTCCAGCGATCCCATTTTTTACGACAGCCTGGTAAAAAAATATTTCGTGCGAAGCGGAGAGAACTGGTACCAGAACGACTCGTTGTATACCGCCAGTGGTTGGCGATCGATCCGAAAGGTCGACCTTCCCGCGGATGTCCTCGTTGCGCTGCATGGCTATAGCTGGGAAACCGAAGGCCCCGTAGCTGCGGTCAATGCTAAAAGAAAAAGCGAGGTGGCCGGCGCGTCGATGGATGAGCAGGTCCCTCAGACCGCCAGGGTCGACAGGAAAGCCACAACGGAAGTCGATTATGACGGTGCACCACAGTTCGGCCCTATCAAAGGGACGGCGCTGGAATATGCCACCAATACCTGCTCGATCGTTTTCCATTATAACGGGGCCTACTATACGCTGGATAACGGCGTCTGGTTTGTCGCCGAAACTCCGCTGGGCGAGTGGCAGGTCAGCGACCAGAGGCCGGAGGGATTGGAACTGATCCCGAAGGGCTACCGGGTTTACCGGGCCAAGTACGTCTATATCTACCAGACCGGTCCGACGTATGTCTATGAAGGCTATCTTCCGGGTTATTCCGAAGTCCCCATCGACGGCTGCGGGATGTCGGTCGCGTATGACCAGGACTGGTCGGATATGGCGTGGAGTTATGACCTGGATTGTGTCTTCGGGTGGGGTCTGGGGTGGTACGACGGTTACTACAGATTTGACGCGTTGAATGCGTATTATGGCTATATGATATGGCGTGGGCAGAATTGGATGTGGCGGGGGTGGGCTTATGGGCCTGGCGCGAAGAATGGAGGGGCCGGCGGGGGTGTCGGTGGAGGCGGCGGCACGGGTTCGGGCGGCACGGGTTCGGGCGGCACGGGCAGATGGGCGGGTATTAGGCCGCGAGGCGGCGCCGGACCGGGGAGCCGGTTGAGGACGCATCCTCCGGGCGGATGGGGTCAGCGCACCGGGAATTCGGCTCCTTTTGTCGGGGCGGTGGCTTCGGGGCCGCGGCCCGCTGGCGGGACGCGGCCGATTGGTGGTCCTTCGGGAACGGTTGGTGGGTTGAGGGGATTGTCCGCGCGAGGACCGGTTTCGCCTGGGGGATATAGCGGTTTTGGAATGACGCGGAGCGGCGGGTATTCGGGTGGTGGCGCCGTTCGCGGCGGAGGCTATTCGGGTGGTGGTGTACGTAGCTATCCCGGCGGCGCCGTTCGCGGCGGAGGCTATTCGGGTGGTGGCGCTGTCCGTACGGGCGGCTATTCCGGAGGCGGGTACTCGGGCGGCGGAGGTGGGGGGGCCATGCATGTGAGCAGCGGCGGCGGAAGTGTCGGCGGCGGAAGCGTTGGTGGTGGAGGAGGCGGCGGCCATGTGGGTGGCGGGGGCCCCGCGCCGAGTGGCGGCGGCGGCGCCGCTACGCGTCGCTGAGCGTTGGTCTGACGTGGTGCGGACAGGCAAGCAGTAAACAGGAAGTCATTGGGTTCGCAGGCTGTAGTATCGCGTGTTAAAAGCGGGGACAGGGGACGAAGCGGTGGCCGCTGGCTGCTTTTTGGATGTAGATCAGCGAGATCTCGATGCCGCCGCGGCTTTGCGAAGCCGTTTGCAGCGACGATATATTCACGTCATAAGTGACACCAAGACTAAAGCTATTGTAATCCAGCCCTACATAGGGGATGAGGGCGTCGGTCGTGTTGTTCGTGAAACGGCCCCATAGACCAGCGTAAAAGTTCACGGGGTAGGTGTCGTCGCTGGAAGCCGCGACTTCCCATGCGCCTCCGGCGACGTATTCGCGGGCGCCGGCCTGGTTGTTGACGAGTCCGCTGAGATAGATGGTGCTCGGGGAGCCCTGGATCGGAAAGAAGCCGCCGCCATGCAGGGTGAGCCGCGTCGGGATATTGATCGTGTCGACGCCGAGGAAGGACACTTTCGGGTGATTGAGGTGGTAGGCGCTGACCCCGAAATAGTAGTTGTTATTGCCGTTGGTCGAGGCGTTGTACAACGCGCCGATCCCCGCATCGAAATAGTGGACACTCACGAATTCCGAGTTGATCAGTTCGCTCGGGCTTCTCAGCCAGGTGCCGTCGAGCTGGAGACCGTCTTCGAAGGTGAGGCGGGTGCCGTCGAGACTTTGGTTGCCGTAGGTGCCCTGGAAGCCGAGACCGAGACTGTGGTAGCCGTCTTCGTCGAGCGCGAGGTGGTAGGCGGTGGACACGGCAAAATAGTTGTCGTTGAGGATGCCGCTGGCCGTTTTGTCGGTCATGGCCATGAAACCGATGCCCCATGTGTCGTTCTCCGGTAGGCGGCTGACCATGATCGGGGCGTCTATCGAAACGGTGGAGGTGATGAAGGCGTTGTTGATCGCGGGCCATTGGTTGCGGTAGTTGCCGGCTACGCGCATGACGCCGCTGAATTTACCGGTGAGGGCAGGGTTCAGGGTCATCGGGGAGGCAAAGAATTGGGAAAAGCCGGGATCCTGGGCGCGGGCGGAAGACGCCCATAGGAATAAGGTGGCGGCAACGACGAGGTGCCGGAGGGTTGCCGGGCCGGATCGGAGGATGTAAGGAAAGTGGTTCATAAACAGCCTTGGTAAACTATCGGTAAAATTAAAGACGGATAAATGGACCGCGCGGTTGGCTTTTGGGGGGATATGGGAATGAAAAATAGCAAAAAACCGCGAAACGGGGAAGTTAAAATGCAAGATTGCCCGGCGGGAGGTGAAGGCGTTCGGGGGACAGTCACATCTGGGCCTTGTTGCCGAAGGCAAGGTCGCCGGCGTCGCCGAGACCGGGCACGATATAACCTTTCGCGGTGAGCTCGTCGTCGATCGCTCCACACCAGATCTTTGCGTGGGGTTCGCTGCGCAGGACAAATTCGATGCCTACGGTGCAGGCGATGGCTACGACCACGTGGATCTCGGAGGGATGACCTTCCTCGCGAAGATATTGGATCGTCTTGACGAGCGAGGCGCCGGTGGCCAGCATGGGGTCGGAGACGATGACGACGCGGCCTTCGAGTTCGGGACAGGAGACGTATTCGAGGCTGATCTCAAAGCTGCCGTCGCGTTGGTGTTTGCGGTAGGCGGATATGAAACCGTTGTCTGCCTTATCGAAGAAGTTTAGCAGTCCCTGGTGCATGGGCAGGCCGGCGCGGAGGATAGTGGTGATGACGGGTTGTTCCTTCAGCACTTTGGCGGTGGCGGTTCCGAGAGGCGTTTGGACCTCTTTTTCGACCCAGGGCAGCGTTTTGCTGATCTCATAGGCGGCTACTTCGCCGATGCGCACGAGGTTATGGCGGAACCGGAGGCGATCCTTCTGCATATCTTCATCCCGGATCTCGCGGATCCAGTCTCCCAGAATCGAAAAATGTTCACTCAGATTGACAACCATAAGGCGTAGTTTGCGTGGCAAACGTACGAGAAAAAGCGCAACGGCACAATAGAACCGGGGATAAGCGCCGGATCAGCGTCCGGCGGTCCGCCCGCGACGGGTCGCAGGGTTGGCTGTGGGGCGGGATGCGTTCAGACAAAGATTGGGCGCTACCGGCGATTGGTTACGACCACGGCTGACTGTGGGGTGGAATGGGTTTGGCACGGTTGCGGGCAAGGAAACGCGTGACGCGCGACAGGCCGGGCCGCAGAGACGGAATCCGCGGGCGGCGCGTTTGAACGATCAGGACGCCGAACAGGACCATGGCGAGCGCGAAGACTTGCGGGACGTTGATGGTTTCACCGGCGAGGATCCAGCCCGCGATGACGGCGACGACTGGATTGACGTAGGTGTGCGTGCTGACGACGGCGGGCGGCTGCACTTTCATCAACCACATATAGGCCATGAAGGCGACGAGCGAACCCATGACAACGAGATAGGCGAGACCGAGCCAGGCTGCGGCGGGGACCTGCGCGGGATGGAAGGCGCGAAATTCACCACGAAAAAGTACGATCGGAAGACATCCAAGCGCTCCCACGACATGCTGCACAGCCGCGCTGGCGACGGGAGAATGCGTTGCGTCCGTTTGGCGACGGGACTCGAGCGCGCCTAGCACCCAGAATACCGCGCTGATCAGGACGAGCACGGTTCCTCTCCATACGTCGCTGCTGCCTGCGCTGGAGAGCGCGTCGGCATGGTTGGTCGTAAATTCCGAGAACAGAAAGATGCCGACGAATCCGAGGACGATTCCCGCCACGGTCAGGACCGAGTAGGACCGGCGGTTTTTGCGGTCCATCAGCAGGAACATCAGCGGTTCGGTTGCGATAACGGTAGCGGTCGCGCCGGAGTTGATGTATTGTTCGGCCGTGACGACGATGCCGGTTCCGCCGACGAGCATCAGCAGGCCGCTGGCAGTCAGCACTTTGGTATTTTTCAGCGAAGGGAAGGACAGATTTTTGACGCCCATCCAGGCTACCAGCACGGTGGCTACCAATCCATATCGGAAAAGACAGAGCATGAAGGGCGGGATGCCGAGCATGCCGAAGCGCATGGCGAGATAGGTCGTGCCCCAGATGATGTAGACCGCCGTGAAGGCGAGAATGACGAGGAGGCGCGGGTGGCGGGAGGCGGAGGAACTCGATGGCCTGGAAGACGCGGAGACGCCCGAAGACGTTGATGCGCCGCGAGATGCGGAGACGCCCGAAGACGTTGATGCGCCGCGAGATCCGTGGCCGCCGGGAGCTGCAGAAGCGCCGGAAGACTTATGCCCCACTGAGTTCGGCGTGAAGGAGGCTGGACGGACGGAGGCATTGAGCGCGTTGGCGGATGAGGTGTTCATACTTATCGGTTTGCAGGTGTAAAATTACCCCACCAAAAAAGTATATTTATAGTCCAGAATCTATAAATCAGGTAGTCCACGATGATCATCATTCAGAACCTAGTTCGCATTGACAAGAGCCTGGCGGAACCCGTGTATCTGCAGTTGTCAAACGGGATTGCGGGCATCATCCAGCAGGGCATTTTGAAACCGGGAACGCCGTTGCCGAGCAGCCGGAAGCTGGCGGAGATGTATGACGTGCATCGCAAGACGGTCATTGCCGCCTACGAGGAACTGCAGGCGATGGGTTGGGCGGAGTCGTATCCGAGGAAAGGGTTGTTCGTGGCGTCGGTGTTGCCCGTGGTAAAGCCGCGCGCGGTATTGACGGGGAAGGGTGCTGCGGCGGGTGACGGCTCTATGGGGAATGGGATGGCGGGAGCGGTGGCGGCACTGGGGAGACCCGGGATAGCGTACCCGCCCGCGACGGCGTTTTCGATCGAGAGTCGACCTTACGGTTACGATCAACCTTTTATTGCGCGGCGCGAGCGCCTGACCTTTAACGATGGTTTCCCGGATACGCGGCTGGCGCCGGTGGAACTGTTGATCCGTGAGTACCGGCGGTTTTCGAATTACCGGTTCACCGCTAAGTTCCTGTCCTATGGGCCGGCGCAGGGCTCGGAGAATTTGCGCAACGAGCTGGCGCGTTTCCTGAATGTGACGAGGGGCTTGTCGATCGGGCCGGAGAATATCCTGATCACGAAGGGCGTGCAGCTGGCCGTCTACCTGGTGAGTCAGCTGCTCCTGAAAAAGGGCGACGAGGTGATCGTGAGCGACCCGGGGTGGACGGGTACCAGCGAGGTGTTCCGCGCGGCGGGGGCGTCGCTCAATTTTGTGCCGGTGGATGACGACGGGATGGATATGGATGCGGTGGAGAAGATCTGCCAAACGAAAAAGGTGCGAATGGTCTTTGTGATCCCGCATCATCACATGCCGACGACGATGACGCTGTGTGCCAGGCGGAGACAGCAGTTGTTGGAACTGGCACGTCGCTACCAGTTGGCAGTGTTGGAAGACGATTATGATTTCGACTTCCACTATTCGTCGAGCCCGATCTTGCCGCTGGCGAGTGTGGACAGCAGCGGGCACGTGATCTATGTGGGATCGTTTTGCAAGATCATTGCGCCCGCGATCCGGATCGGGTTCCTGGTGGCGCCGGCGAACCTGATCGAGCAGGCGACGCGTTTGCGGAAGATGGTGGACCGGCAGGGTGAGCAATTGATGGAGGAGGCGATGGCGAATTTGTTGCGCAATGGGGATATCGATCGGCATATGAAAAAAGCGGGGAAGATCTATCACGAGCGGCGGGACCTGTTGTGCGAGTTGCTTTCGCGCGAGTTGGGGGATCGGATGGATTTCCGTGTGCCGGATGGCGGGTTCGCGGTCTGGGCAAAGTTCGATGGGGCGCGGCCGGTGAAGGACATTTCGGCGGCGGCGTCGCGGTTAGGGCTTGCGATGTCGGATGGAGAAGATTACTGGCATGGGAAGTCGGGGCGCGTGAATGGCGTGCGGCTCGGGTTTGCTTCCCTGAATGAGAAGGAGATGCAGGAGGCGGTGGGGATCTTGAAAAAGGTGATGGAGCGGTGAGGGGCGCGGGGGGCGCTGGAAGGGTGCGCCGGATGGGGGCGCGGTTGAAGGTTGATGCATTACGACTTCTTTACGGAATTTTTTTGGCGAGTGTGTAGGTGACGGTGGCGTCCTGCAGGTAGTTCTGATACAAGAAGGAGGCGAAGAAACCTTCGCTTGTTATCCATGAAAAATGCAGGGGCAGCCAGGCCTTGTTATAGGAAGTGGCGATGAACGGGTTATTGATGCTGTAATCGCGGTCGATGAACATCCAGATCTTGTTCGTTCGATGGAAATTGACCTTGTCGTCAAAGGGACCTTCGTCGGTGCGGTTTCCGGCTGCATCATAGCTGAAGACCAGACTGTCATACAGCCCGTAGGCCGGAACCTCCTTGATGATGCGTCCGAGGCGGTCGTACGTTAGTTGCGAGGCTCGGGCGTCGCCGACGGAATGGTCGATCTGACCGTTGACGATGGCAGGGAAGACGTACATGGAGTCGGTGGTGATGAGGCCATGTGCGTTATAGATATAGCGGTGCCAAAATTCGGCGACAATGTGGTTGGTGTAGGTACCGATATAATCGGTCAGCCGGTGATTTGCGTCGTACCGGAATTCAAAATTGGGGGTGCCGGTGGAAGGACGCGGCCGGATGATGGTGGTCGGATTGCCCCATTTGTCGTAGTTGAAGGTGAGGGTGTCGGGATCGCCCCACGGCTGTATCCACGTGATCTTCGCGATATCGTAAGGCGAAGCATCGTTGTAGTGCTGACCGATGTAGTCGATCTCTTTTTTGCAGGAAGCGGATAGGAGGGTTGCCACCAGGAGGGCAGCGGGGTATAGGTATTTCACTTTGCTTAAAAATTTTTCTAAAGGTATTGCCGGTTCGAGCGGCACGGGGTGACGTCGGTCATCCGGGCAGGTGAAGTTTGTTTGTAAGAAGAGGCCGGCGGGTCAGCTCGCCGGCCGGGTTTAAGGGTAGACCACATCACCACTTGTTCAGCGAATAGGTGATATCCGCAATGTTGTAATAGTTGTCGTAAAGGAATTTGAGGGTGAACGTGTTTTCGGAGTGCAGATCGATGTGCAGCGGGAGGCCCGCCGCGTTGTAGTGCTCGGCTACGAAGGGGTTATTGAGGCTGTAGTCGCGGTCGAGGAACATCCAGATCCTGTTCGTTTGGTGAAAGCTGACCTTGTTGTCATAGGTACGACCGGCGAGGTTGCCGGTTGCGTCATAGACGTATCGGGCGGTGTCGTTGGCGCCGAGGGCGTTGATCTCCTGGATGATGCGGCCGTAGTGATCGTAGCTGAGTTGGATCAGGCGGTTGTAATAGAAGCCGGTCATCTGACCGCCCGCGATCGTCGGGAAAACATACAGGGAATCTTTGGTGATTTGTCCTTTCTGGTCATAGAAATAGCGGTGCCAGAACTCGCCCGCGGTCGCGCCCGAATAGATGCCGATAAAGTCCGTGAGACGATGGTTGCGATCGTAGCGGAATTCGAAATTGGGGTCTCCGGTTCTGGGCACGGGACGGGTGACGGTGGTCGGGTTGCCCCATTTGTCGTAGGAGAAAGTCAGCGTATCGGTGCCGCCGAATGGCTGCGTGTAGCTGAACTTCGTGATGCGGTAGGGCGACAGGTCATTGTAATGCCGTCCGATGTAGTCGATTTCCTTTTTGCAGGAAGATAGCAGGGTGACGAGTGCGATAGCCGCGAGAGCGGTGATGGCGGGAAGGTTTATTTTTTTCATGATAACTATTTTTTGGCGGGGGTGTAGGTGACATAGGCGTCCTGCAGGTAGTTTTGATACAGGAAGGAGCCCAGGTAGGTTTCTCCATTCGTCAGCGAAAAATGTAGAGGCAGCCACGCGTTGTTATAGGAGGAGGCGATGAAGGGGTTGTTGATACTATAGTCGCGATCGATGAACATCCAGACCTTGCTGGTGCGGCGGAAATTGACCTTGTCGTCGTAGGGGCCTCTGCCGGAGAGGTTGCCGGCGGCATCGTAGGTGTAGACGACGCTATCGTATTGACCAGGGACGGCGGATTGTTTAATGACGCGGTCGTAGCGGTCATATGTAAGCTGTGTGGCGCGGGACATCGTGTGTTCGGTGGGTACCATCTGGCCGTTGATCACGGATGGAAAGATATAGACCGAGTCGGTGCCGATGAGGCCATGTGCGTTGTAGATATAGCGGTGCCAGAATTCGGCGGCCTGGGCGGGTGGTGCATACATGCCGATGTAGTCGGTGAGACGATGGTGACCGTCATAGCGGAATTCAAAGGTTGGAGCGCCGGTGCTGGGTCTTGGACGGGTCGCGCTGATCGGGTTGCCCCATTTGTCGTAGCTGAACGTAAGGGTGTCGGGGTATCCCCAAGGTTGGGTCCAGGTGATCTTCGCGATGTTGTAAGGGGAGGCTTCGTTATAGTGGTGGCCGATGTAGTCGATCTCCTTTTTGCAGGAGGACAATAAAAGGGTTGCCGCCACGAGGGCGAAGGGGTATAGCTGTTTCATGCCGGGGGCTTTTTGCAAAGCTAGGATGGAGCTGGGTGGTGGCGCTTGACGGCGGTCAGGCGCGGGAGTGAGGTTGATTATGGGGGTGAGTGGGGAGTGCGTGGGGCGCGGGTAGACTGCGGCGGGAGTGCGGTGAGGACGGCAGGCCGGTGATAGGTCGGGATGGCCCGGCTAGCGGCAATCGTTTAGCGGCTGCGGAGGCGCATGAAGGCGGTGTAGACCCAGCAACCGGCGCAGAAACCGGCGAGGGATTCGAGTGCGGCGAAGAGGGCTACTATTGCGCCGAGTGTGAGGGTGGCTGGCGTGCTGTTGTGTGCGATGATCATAGCCAGGACGAAGAACAGGCCAATTCGGGCGGCAAAGCGTTTGGGCGGCATGAAGACGGGTTTGATGGGCAGGCGGAGCGTGCGGGTGAGCAGGCCGCTGAGGTTTGCCAGCAGGCTGTAGGGCGCCAGTTCACCGGTTGCGCGGCAGGCGAAGTCGACCAGGAGGAAGACGATGATCCAGGGGTTGGCGGTGATGAGGTAGGTGACGATAAGGATGAGTACGAAGCCCGCGGTGAGGCGGATCTTGCTTTCGCTGGACGTGATGTTGTTTGCGGCGGCGGCCGCCGTGTTCGCGGTGGTGGTCGTGGTGGTGGTCGTGGTGGTTGTCGTCGTGGTGCTGGTCGGCATGGGGCGAAGGTAGGGGATTTTTCGGATTGTATGTCGATTTAGTGGACTAATGGGGGCTGTTGTTGTCGCGGAGACTGATGCGCCGGGGCGGGGGAGTAGTATCCAATTGAAACGGTTTTTACAAACAAAAACTAAAGTGCTGCAAATCAATGGTTTAATTTTCGCGTGTAAAAACGTGTGGGGAAGGTGCGTGAGTACAGTCGCGCATCTGGTTGATAGCGGGTAATGGAAGCAATTTTCACTAAATCGGCAAAACCAGGGAAAAGTGGATTGAGCATGATATTGAATTCCTCTGTTAAGACGGCTGATCTCGCTCTAAAGCCGACATGTTTTTGGGATTTGAAAATCGAACCGCCTAATCCTTTTAAGACAATGTGCTCTGCATCCCGCCAATCGTGGGGCAGGTCGCTGTCGGGGAAATCATAAATGGGCGCAGCTCGGGCAATTTGGATCGACAATATATAAAGGTCCGGCGGAGCGTCTTCTTCATCAAAATGAGCGAGGGTTTCTAATAAAGCCAGTGACCTGTTTTCGCTGGTATATAACATGTAGACGCCCTGATTGTTCCATCTGCCGCCAAACTTGAAAGCACCGGTCCCTGACAGGTCATTGGCCCGGTCTCTTTCCTGCACGATCCTGTAGACAGTCATAGCTTATGAGTATACGCCCTCCTGGATGCGTCCAAGGACCTGGTTCACCAGCTTGGTGCCCGTCGCTGTGTGCAATAGGGCAAAAGGATGCTGTCCATTCAGTGCTTTATTTGGTTTGTTGAACCAGCGAGTGACCTTGTCACGGTCTTTGAAGACTTCAAACGCCTTGGCGTAGGTGCAGGCGATTTCGAATATTTGGGATGATACAATACTGTCAAATCGTTCATTCTTTTTCTTCCGGGTAAGTGTTTTGTAGCTCATATTCAGCAATGGCGCGATGCTGGTCATGGGAATCGACAAGCTGTCAGAAAAGTGATCGACGGAAGACTTTGGAACGCCGTTGTCGATCAGGCGTATGATGTCAAAATAAGTTGAGGGAAGACCGCCCTGGCTGTTTAGGCCCAAAATCTCCCACGTAATCAGCATGCTGCCCGGCGTCGCCGAAGCAAGGTGTTTGTTTATGTTCTGAAGGAATTTTTCGGCAGTAGAACGAGCACTTATTGGCTTTTTCAATTGGGTAATTTTACCCAAAGATAACGGTAATTTGTCCAAAAGTAAAATAATTGGCAGCTGAGAGCTTGTATTCTTTCGATGGCTGGTGTATCTTTTGGTTACCTAAATCTTGCGTATGAAAAAATCGGTTCTAACGATACTGTTTTTGGCTGTGGCGGCTTTTTTGTGGAAGGGGCAGCGCAAGCAATTGAATGGTTTAAATTCAATCTGCCCTTCTCTACGCTTCCAATCTTGAAATACGCCGTCTATTTTCATTGGGACTTTTATTTGTTCTTTGGGTGAGGCGCTGCAGCTGATTATGTGTTATTGACTTATGAACCTCTTAAGGACCTTTGCAGAAGGATAGCTGGACATTGAGGCTATTCCATTGGCAAGTTCTATCGGAAATAGCGCGCCCTCGAACTTGTGGCTTACTAGCCCAGTAATAGTTGCAAGTATACGATCAATACCGATCAGGTTTTCGGGGGAAGGAAACAATGGATCATCATTATAGTGGCCAGTCGGAATATTTATGACCATGTATGTTCCCGGATCAATTTTCAAGAGGACTTTTTCGCCCCAATTGGTCCGTTTGCCATAAGGATTTGATAGGTCTGGGGATCTATAAACCTCTCGTCTGACGTAGTCATGTGTAAGCGCCGAATAGCTTATTGGCTCGCCTTTGGCATGGGGTGGGACAAGAGGAGCGATTGATGCCAAATGGTCGAAAAAGGTACCGCTTTTTTCCTGGCCGATGATGTGGATTGGTCGATCTACGTCTTTCGCATATTGTAACAACGACCGAATGTTGGGTACTAGCTTAGAATATTGACCCCTTAATGTTAGAGGGCCGTCTTTTATAAATAGAGTATCGCTTACCAAATGGTTATCGCTCTGGATCCATAAAAGCCGAACTGCCGTGAAAAGCATCAGATGCTCCATAATAAGCATGTATGCAGATGGAATAGAATCAGGCGCGCTGTCTTCATCCATGTCGAGATGAAATCCGATCATATCCGTGAGAAAAATTTCCTTATTGCAGGCTCGATTTGAACAAATCCCCTCGTCGCTATCAAAGGGAAGCCCAGAGATTGGTTCGTTGCAGTGTGGGCATTCAAATGCGGGACTGATAGATGTCGATAATGGATTCCATTTTTTAAATGAAATCCATTTCAATGTTTCATAAAATGCGCCGTCCTGGTCTAAGCGCATGGAGTCTCGTACTATATGTCTAATTGCATCATAGTTGTTTCCCAACGAGGTGTGTACGTTTTTTAATGGAAAAACTGTGGCGTGAAATACGGCGCTATCTCTTAGGACGTCTTGTAAAAGCAAAGGATGTGGTGTTTCCTTATCAATTCGGCTTAGTTTGGCGTAGTCGACCGTAAGTAACGCCGTCTTTACGAATGCCATTTCTTTTGATGGGTTTCCATCAGACTTAACAGTCACGAAAGAACCATCTGTGGCCCAAATGTTTCGGAGTGGTTTGATATTATGCGGGTCAAATGTATTCCAATTTGTCAGCAATGGACCTTGGCCAGTAACTTGAATTCGCTCAAAGTCATTAACCAGTGATTTGACCCATTCACTCTGAACTACGGCCAAATGGCCCAATTTTGAGGCCATTTCTCCAGGAAGTCTTGTGCCGTCGGCGTATGGCATAGAATCTAAATTAGTTGTTCACTATAGCGCTTCAAATTTGTAAGCTTGAAGTGGGATAACAAACCGGTGTGACATGGTGAGCATCCGCATGTATCCGGGCGTTTTTGTCTTGAGAATATCTTCCTCAATACCTTCGAAGGCTACCTGAACTCGAGATAGTGCCTTCGTTTCATCTTGGCTCGATAAATGCCCTACAAAAAAATTTTCAGTTTGAGCCAGTAACTCTTTATTTATCGTAGACGGCGACTGTGTTGAGTAAACCATTCCAATGTGGAATTTGGCGCCTTCTTTTGCAAATCGCGCATAGACTCCTGTAAGGTCGTTATTGTCAGGGGGGAATAAGTTGTGGGCTTCTTCGAAATATAGTTGGACAAATTTGTTCTGCAGAGTATTGCTGACAAACTTGGTTTCTTGGTGACTAAAGACTGATTTTGAGAGCATGTCGGCAAAGTACCTCCTGATCTGGTCCGTAGCATTTCCCAAGTCAAGTATGACAGTTTTCCCCTCATCTAGCAGATTCAAAATTTCATTGATGAAATCACCAGCATTTGAGCCGTGATACGGTAGATAGGATCGAAGTACAATAGGTCCAGATCCCGTGGACGGAAGTAGAAAATCTAACATTGCCGAATCATCCGCGTCGAACATTGGTTTTGAGCCGCTCATTAGCGCTGGGTCGTTTGGGTCTTCGCGCTTAAATCTTGCAATTACTTCTAACTCTCTTAGCAATTCATCCAAGTTATTTGGTGCATCAGGTGCCTGTTGGCCGATTGTCTGATAGGCAGCCGTTCTAAGAGCTGTATTGAAATGGGGGTCAAAATGCTTTGTATTCCGTGAGACTAACCCCTTTGCTCTCAATCTTGACTCGTCAGCAGGGAACCCTGCTTTTTTTAAGATTCCCCAAAACATCTGAATTTTTCTAATCGATCTTACCTTTTCACCTTCGGGCAGAGATGAAATTGATTCAATCGAAGGCAGTTTTACATTTGCGAAGCTTTTAATATAATTTGAGGTTTTATTATCTTGTTCCAACATTGAGGCAAGAATTTCTATAGATGATTCGGTTTGTTCATAAAAGTTGAGCCGTAACTGCCGTGATGGTGTCCCCGGTCGATTTACAAGTGCGTATACTTGGCAGCGATTTTCGTAAGCAGAACGGATTGATTTGTTGCCATCCTGAGGGTTATCATTTGCGTATTCACCATTTATGTCGAATATTAGCTGCCCCGTGCTGCTGTCGGCTGAAGTTGCTTCCAGCATGCCTTTGGCCAATAATTTGACGACATTTGATTTTCCGAGCCTAGTCTTTCCGAACATTGCGGTTCTCGTGCCTTTGAAGTCGTTCATCGATATTGTAACGACTATGCTATTTATTGAGCCATCGCTCTTTAGCCCACATTCCATGGTCCGTAAAAAGCCTATATTATTTTGGTGGTCAGGTTTGACCATTCCATTAACGATCAGTTTTAGGACTGCTTCGTCGGGGGCAAATACCTTGTACCTGTGAGCACTGACAACGTTATTTACATCACCAGAGAACGCCAGTTTTTGACTATCATTGGGCTCAGCGTAAAACATTCCGAGAACGTCACAATTTAGCGCACCCCATTGAAGTTCACTTTGCGTCCACACATCCAACTCGGGCATTGATTTTTTATGTAATTCAAAATATGTCTGCTGAACCTGGCTGCTAAGCGGAGTAGGAGAGACGCCGGTAACTCGTAGCAGTGTAAAGTGCAACGGCGTATTCGTTACGATCGACGGGGTCATTATAAGGAAAGAACCTCTTGGGATGCCGCCGACGGCTAATTTGTAGGGATCGCTGGTGATGATTTTTGCAGAATCATAAC